>NZ_JCAFUS010000005.1:0-236110 GCF_059371555.1 Stenotrophomonas sp. YJH_SMC_10
CGATGGGAGCGGAGCGTAAACGGTCACCGAGCGGTCACCGAGCCGCGCTGGCTTGACGAAGAAGGCACTGCGGATGATCCTAAGTGCCTGATTCGATGGTGGGCCCATCAGGATTCGAACCTGAAACCAAGGGATTATGAGTCCCCTGCTCTAACCGTTGAGCTATAGGCCCCGCGCAGCGTCACAGTGTAGTGGAGCCTGCGCTCGATCGGCTACCCGGCAACAGCATCCGGAAAAGAAAAACCCCGCACCAGGCGGGGTTTCTCAACGCTTCAACAACCTCTGGAAATCAATCGATATCCAGGAAGCTGCGCAGCTGCTCCGAGCGGCTCGGGTGACGCAGCTTGCGCAGCGCCTTCGCTTCGATCTGGCGGATGCGCTCGCGGGTCACGTCGAACTGCTTGCCGACCTCTTCCAGCGTGTGGTCGGTATTCATGTCGATGCCGAAGCGCATGCGCAGCACCTTGGCTTCCCTCGGGGTGAGGCCGGCCAGCACGTCGCGCACGGTTTCAGACAGGTTGATGTTGGTGGTGTTCTCGATCGGGGACTCCACGTTGGTGTCCTCGATGAAGTCGCCCAGATGGGAATCCTCGTCGTCGCCGATCGGGGTTTCCATCGAGATCGGCTCCTTGGCGATCTTCATCACCTTGCGGATCTTGTCTTCCGGCATGTCCATTTCCTTGGCCAGCTCCTCCGGCGTAGCCTCGCGGCCGTACTGCTGGAGCATCTGGCGGGAAATGCGGTTCAACTTGTTGATCGTCTCGATCATGTGCACCGGAATACGGATGGTGCGCGCCTGGTCGGCGATCGAGCGGGTGATCGCCTGGCGGATCCACCAGGTGGCGTAGGTCGAGAACTTGTAACCGCGGCGGTATTCGAACTTGTCCACCGCCTTCATCAGGCCGATGTTACCTTCCTGGATCAGGTCGAGGAACTGCAGGCCACGGTTGGTGTACTTCTTGGCGATCGAGATCACCAGGCGCAGGTTGGCCTCGACCATTTCCTTCTTGGCCTTGCGCGCCTTGGCTTCACCATAGGCCATGGCACGGCTGATTTCCTTCAGCTCTTCCAGGTCCAGCTGGGTCAGCTTCTCGATGTCGATCGTCGCCTGCTGTTCGGCAATGATCTGGTCCTTCACGTCGCGCAGGGCCGACGACCACTTCTGCTTGCGCTTCAGTGCATCTTCCACCCACTCCAGGTTGGTCTGGTTGCCTTCCCAGGAACGGATGAAGTCCTTGCGCGGCATGCGGGCGGTGACGGTGGCCAGGTTCAGCACGCGGCGCTCATGGGCCTTGATCGAGGCCATGGTGTCGCGCAGCTGCTTGGTCAGCACGTCGGTCAGCGGCAGCGGCAGCTTCAGGGTGACGAACACCGCCGACATCTCTTCACGCAGGCGCGGCAGGTTCTTCTTGTCGCCCTTGGTCGCAGCCTTCTTGAAGGCATTGAAGGCGTCGCTCAGCGCCTGCATGCGTGCAGCGACTTCCTCCGGATCCGGACCGGTCGGTGCGGCTTCTTCCTCGCCACCCTCGACATCATCGTCCTCGTCTTCGTCGGCTTCGGCATCGGCATCGCTGCTGTCATCGGCAGCGGCCACCGGCGGCGCCGGCTCTTCGTCGACCAGATCGTTGAAGCCGACGATCACTTCGGCCAGACGCTTCTTGCCTTCCTTGTGGGCTTCGTAGTCGTTCAGCAGCGACTCGACCGAAACCGGGAACTGGCCGAGGGCGGCCTGGACCTGCGAAAGGCCTTCCTCGATGCGCTTGGCGATGGCGATTTCGCCTTCGCGGGTCAGCAGCTCGACGGTGCCCATTTCGCGCATGTACATGCGCACCGGGTCGGTGGTACGGCCACCTTCGGTGTCGAGCGCGCTCAGCGCAGCGGCGGCTTCTTCGGCCGCGGTGTCATCGACTTCGCGGTTGCCGGTGTTGCCGTCGTTGAGAAGCAGGGTCTCCACATCCGGCGCAACTTCATGGACATCGATGCCCATGCCGTTGATCATGCCGATGATGTCTTCGATCTGTTCCGGGTCGACCATGTCGTCCGGCAGATGGTCATTGACTTCGGCGTAGGTCAGGTAGCCCTGTTCCAGGCCCTTGCTGATCAGTTGCTTGATTTCGGATTGGGCAGGACGTTCGTTGGCCATGTAGTGCTCGCGCCACCGGCTGGGTAGGAAATAGGGAACGTAGCATTATACCAGCCCGGGGCCCCGCCTGCCGGGCGGTGGTCCCGCAGGCTCAGGGCCGGAGAAGGAAGGTCACAGGACCGTCATTGACCAGGCTGACGACCATATGGGCACCAAACCGGCCCGTTTCCACCCCTGGCGCGTGATTTTCACGACAGATCCCGACAAATCGATTGAACCCGCGTTCAGCCTCGTCCGGCGGCGCGGCGGTGGTGAAGCTGGGCCGCATGCCTGATCGGGTGTCGGCGGCCAGGGTGAACTGGCTGACCAGCAGCAGGCCGCCGCCGGTATCACGCAGCGAGCGGTTCATCTTCCCGGCCTCGTCGGCGAATACCCGGTAGCCCAGCAGGCGCTCGGCCATGCGCTGCAGCTGGGCCTCGCCGTCGCCCGGCTCCATGCCGACCAGGGCCAGCAGGCCGGGCCCGATCTGCCCCACCACCTCCTGCTCGACATGGACGGCGGCCTGGCTGACGCGCTGGATCAGGATGAGCATGGTGGTTTCCGGATGAACAGGGCCGGCCACGATAGCAGCGCCCTTGGCTAAACTGGCGCCGATGAATCCGCACCGCAAAGCCCGGCTGGTCCACCGCGCCACCACCCTGTTCGCCCGCCTGCCCTGGCCGCTGCTGCGGGCGTTCGCGCACGCCCTGGCATGGACATGGGTCCGTCTCAATGCCCGGGAGAGCCGCGTTACCCGGCGCAACCTCGAACTGGCCTACCCGGAGCTGGACGGTCCCGCGCGCGACCGCCTGCACCGCGAGCTGCTGCGCTCGACCGCCCTGCAGGCGATCGAGACCCTGCGCCTGTGGAGCCGGAAGCCGGCCGACAACCTGCGCCTGCACCTGCAGCAGCGCCACGGCGAAGCCCTGTACGACGCAGCCCTGGCCAGCGGCAAGGGCGTGATCGTGGCCGCCCCGCACTTCGGCAACTGGGAGCTGCTGAACCAGTGGCTGGCCTCGCGCGGGCAGATCGCCATCGTCTACAAGCCGCCGGAGGACGAAGCCAGCGACGCCTTCCTGCAGCTGGTGCGCGGCGGCCAGAACGTGCAGCAGGTGCGCGCCGAGGGCCCGGCCGTGCGCCAGTTGTTCAAGGTGCTCAAGGAGGGCGGCGCCACCGGCATCCTGCCCGACCAGCAGCCCAAGGCCGGAGATGGCGTATTCGTGCCGTTCTTCGGCGTGCAGGCGCTGACCATGACCCTGGTCAACCGCCTGGCCGAGCGCACCGGCGCCACCGTGCTGTATGGCTGGTGCGAGCGCATCGGGCCGGACATGGAATTCGCCCTGCACATCGAGCCGACCGACCCGGCCGTGGCCGACCCGGACCCACAGGTGGCCGCCACCGCGCTCAATGCCGGCATCGAGCGCATTGCCCGTCGCGACCCGGCGCAGTACCAGTGGACCTACAAGCGCTACACGCTGCGGCCCCCGGGCAGCGGCGAGGAAGACCCGTACGCGACCGAAGAACATCCGCATTGACGGCTATCCGGTCGCCTGCGACCGGCGGCCGCACCACGTTGAATACGACGCCGCTGCCCCCATAGAGACTGCGATGTCCGCCTCCCCCGGTCCTGCCATGACTGCTGCCTCTTCCCTGTTCGGCGATCCCGCCGCGATCCGCTGCGAACGCGCGGTGGCCGAACTGCGTGCCGGTCGCCCGGTGCTGCTCCACGACGGCCAGGGCCAGCGCCTGGCCGTGATCGCGCTGGACAGCGCCACGGCCAGCAGCTTCGCCGCGTTCGCCAGTGCTGCACGGCAACGCCATTACCTGTTCCTGACCGCCACCCGTGCCCGCGTGCTCGGCGTGGAGGCTCCGCAGGGCGCACGCCTGCCCTTGGCCGGCGTCGCCTTCGATGCCCTGCCCTCGCTGGGCTACCTGCGCGAACCCGGCCCGATGCCCGAAGACTGGAGTGCCGGCGACGCCTTCGATGCCGGCGCGGTGGAGCTGGCCCGCCTGGGCCTGCTGCTGCCGGCGATGGTGGCGGTGCGCCTGGATGCGGAGGACACGACCTTTGCGGGTGCGGCCGAAGTGGCGTTGTGCGACCTGGCCGAGGGCGCGGCACACGCCGCCCACGATTACGAACTGGTCGCCCGTTCGCCGGTGCCGCTGCGCGATGTCGGCATGACCACCTTCGCGGTGTTCCGCGGCGGCGTGGCCCAGCGCGACCAGGTCGCGATCATCGTCGGCGAACCGGACCTGTCGGCAGTGGTGCCGGTACGCGTGCACTCCTCATGCCTGACCGGCGACCTGTTCGGTTCACTCAAGTGCGACTGCGGCGACCAGCTGCGGCGTGGCCTGCGCAAACTGAAGGAACTGGGCGGCGGCGTGCTCCTGTACCTGGACCAGGAAGGCCGCGGCACCGGCATCGCGGCCAAGATGCGCGCCTACGGCTACCAGCACGACGGCCTGGACACCATCGATGCCGATGCGCAGCTGGGCTTCGGCGCCGACGAGCGCCGCTACGGCAGTGCGGTGGCGATGCTGCACGGCCTGGGCATTTCGCGCGTGGCCCTGCTCAGCAACAATCCGACCAAGGCACAGCGGCTGCGCAACGCCGGCATCGAGGTGCTGGACTGCATTCCGGTCACCGGCGAGATCACTGCCGAGAACGAGCACTACCTGCGTACCAAGGCCGATCGTGCAGGCCATCTGCTGGATGTTGACGCGCTGATCCAGGCTGCCCAGTAACGCAGCCGACCTGCTACCGTCTGCGCGGTGCGGCCAGCGCCGCCACCGCCCGCCCTGCCGCCTGACGGAGCCTGCGTGACCGACGTCGCCCCTACCGCCCCACCCACCGATGCCTGGCAGTCGCTGCCGCAACGCGCCGCGCGCCTGGCCGCACTGGAAGGCGCATTCGGCGGCGCGTTCGTGCCGGGCCTGCCACTGGCCGCAGCTGGCTGGTTTTTCGATCTGCCCGGCGGCCTGTGGACCGCCGCGATCGGTCTGCTGGCGGGCATCGCCTTCGGCGCATGGCTCGGCCGCCGGCGACTGACCCGCACCCGCTGGCGGCTGGATGCCCAGGGCCTGGGCCTGCGCCGCGACCTGATGTGGCAGCTGGAAACCCGCATTCCGATTTCGCGCGTACAGCACCTGGACCTGCGCAGGGGCCCGTTGGAACGCCGCGCCGGCCTGGCCACGCTGATCGTGCACACCGCCGGTACCCGCATGAGCGCGGTGACTGTCAGCGGCCTGGATGAAGTCGATGCCGAACGCCTGCGCGACACGCTTTCGCACCAGCTGGACCAGGACGCCGACGCCCTGTGAGCCTGCCACCGCCCCTGCCCGCATCGCTGCCTGACGGTGGCGAAGACCATCGCCTGCACCCGTGGTCGTGGCTGTTCGTGCTGCTGATGCAACTGCGCCACTACTTCCTGCCACTGGTGGCACTGCTGGTGTTCGGCCAGCGCGGCGACCGCGATCCGATGTGGGCACAGCTGATCCCGTTGTCGGCGATTGCCGCGCTGGTGCTGGTCTCGGTGCTGCAGTACCTCAGCTACCGCTACCGCATCGGCAGCGACGCGATCACCGTGCGCAGCGGACTGCTGGCGCGCAACCGCCGCGAGATCCCGTTCGCCCGCATCCACAACGTGGAAGTGCGGCAGAACCCGCTGCACCGGCTGTTCGGCGTGGCCGAGCTGCGCCTGGAGTCGGCTGGCGGCGTGCGTCCGGAAGCGGAAATGCGGGTGCTGAAGCTGGACCAGGCGCTGGCGCTGGAACGTCTCGTGCGCCAGCGTGGGCAGGCACCGCAGGCCGCCGACGCTGTCGCCACGCCTGCGGACACCGCGGCCGGCACCGAACACGTCCTGCTGCGCCTGTCGGGCTGGGACGTGGTGCGCATGGGCCTGCTTTCCAACCGCGGCTGGGCGCTGGCGGTCGCCGCCTTCGGCGTGCTGTTCCAGACCGTGCCGCGCCCGGTGATGGACGCGGCCATCCAGCGTGGCGGCCGCGAGGCATTCGGTTATGCCAGCCACCTGCACCCCGGCGTGGCCGGCGCTTTCCTGCTGCTGGCAGCGGGCCTGCTGATGGGCTGGCTGGGGCTGCGCCTGCTGTCGGTGGTGCTGACCCTGCTGCGCTATCACGGCTTCACCCTCAGCGAGCAGGATCGCCGGCTGACCGTCTCGGCCGGCCTGCTCAGCCGCACCCGCAGCAGTGTTGCGCGACGCCGCATCCAGGCCTGGACGCTGCGCGAAACCACCCTGCATCGCTGGTTCGGACTGCGCCAGCTGCGCATCGACAGCGCTGCCGGCGGCCCCTCGCGCGACGAGGATCGCGCCCTGCGCGAGCTGGCGCCGTTGGCCCCCCGCGAGCACTGCACGCAGCTGGTGCGGCACCTGCTGCCCCGGCTGCGGTGGCCGCCGGCGCAGTGGCAGTCCATCCCGCAGCGTGGATGGTGGCGGCTGTGCCTGGGCGCGCTGGTGCTGGTCCCCCTGCTGGCTGTCGCGGGCTATTGGCGCTGGGGAACGTGGGGCCTGCTGGTGCTGGCCTGGCTGCCGGTGGCGCTGCTGGTCGCGCACCGGCAGATGGCGCGCATGGGCTGGTACCTGGATGACCACTACGTAGCCGTGCGCGGCGGCTGGTGGAAGCGCTGGTGGCGCTGGGCCGAGCTGGACAAGGTGCAGGGCCTGCGCCTGCGGCGCTCACCGCTGGACAAGCTGCTGGGTACCAGCAGCCTGCAACTGGATACCGCCGGCGCGCATGGCGATGTGGCGCTCACCCTGCACTACCTGCCGCGGGCGCAGGCGCACCAGGTGATGGAGCAGCTGGCCGCAGCGCTGGCGCGGCGCACGCTGCGCTGGTAAGCAATACAGGCAGTGCCGGCCGCTGGCCGGCAACCGCAGACATTGCCGAGGTTGCCGGCCAGCGGCCGGCCCTACCGCGAGCGGAGTCGTGCATCCACGCATGGCGTGGATCCGCATCAACCCATCAGCGCTGCGACGGCCCCCAATAGCCCAGGTCCTTGCGGATCTGCAGGTCGCGCACCCAGCTGCCGAACGGCTTGCGTCGCAACGCGCCCATTTCACCGGACAGGAAATCCTCGGTGGCCGCGATCACCCGTTCGCTGGACAGGCCGTCACGGTAAGGGTGGATAGCGTCGGCATAACGCACGATCTCCGCCTGCAGCGCCGCGTCCGGATGCAGCGCGCGCTGCAGCATCGCCGGCAGCTGCAGCGGGTCGTCGAAGTCGATCATGTGCGGCTTGGGCACGCGGTTGCGGAAGGTCACCACCGGCTTGTGCTGGACGATGAACTCCGAAACGATCGACGAGGTATCCGACACCAGCACATCGGCAGCGCGCTGTGCGGCCATCACCTGTTCCGGCTCGATGAAGCGCGCATGGGCACCGGCCAGCGCGCGGTAGCGTTCGAACAGGTCCGGTGGGCACTTCGGGTGCAGTGTCAGCAGCCAGTAGCGCTCACCGGCCGCGATGTCGGCCGCGATCTGCGCATGCAGGTGCGGGGCGGCACTCAGGCGCTCGGTGAACGTCGAACCGAACAGGATCACCGGGCGCCCGCCCGCTGCTGCGCGCAGCGCGGCGCTCTCGCCACCGTCATCGCGGAACAGCGGATCCAGCTTCGGCCAGCCGGTCTCGGCCACGGCGAAGTGGCCCTGCTGGGCCGCGATCTCACGGAACGGCGCGGTGGTGGCCGGGCCCTGCGTGCAGTACAGGTCGAACATCCCGCGCACCCGGAAATGGCCGCGCGCACTGTCGCGCTTCTCCACGTTGAAGCCATGGAACAACTGCACCTTGGCCCCGGACAGGAAGGTCGGCACCCAGTTGGCGGCGCTGAACACCGCACGCGGCCGCATCGCCAGCGCCTGTTTCAGGCCGATGCTGGGCACCCCTGGCAGCTGGCTGCCGGCCGCGCCGTCCTCGAACCAGGCCGCCACCTCCTGCCCGGAGGCGTGCAAGGCCTGCGCCAACGGGGCGAGAATAGGCAGCGCATAGCGCTCCGTCGCAAACAACAGGTACCCGGCCATCATGTCCTCCACGACCGCTCCCATCGAACGGCCTCGCATCTCGGCCTGCATTATCGCGTTCAACGAGGCGGGCCGCATCGGCGACTGCCTGGCCTCGCTGGCCTTCTGCGATGAGATCGTCGTCGTCGACTCGTACTCCACCGATGCCACCGTGGCCATCGCCGAGGCCGCGGGCGCCCGGGTGCTGCAGCGCCCGTTCGACGGCTTCCGCAGCCAGAAGGACTACTGCGTCGGGCAGGCCCGCCACGACTGGGTGCTGTGCCTGGACGCCGATGAGCGGATCAGCCCGGAGCTGCGTGCGGCCATCGAACAGGCCCGTGAAGGGGGCTTCGCCGGTCATGCCGGCTACCGCTTCGCGCGCCTGTCGGAGTACTTCGGCAGGTTCCTGCGCCATGGCAACGCCTACCCGGACCGGGTGATGCGCCTGTTCGACCGCCGCCGCGGCGGCTGGCGCGGCAAGCGCGAGATCCACGAGGCAGCCAGCGTCGATGGCAGCGTCGGCACCCTGCGCGGCGACCTGATCCACTATCCCTACCGCTCCTTGCAGCAGCAGCTGGCCAAGACCGAGAAGTACGCACGGATGATGGCCGAGCACGAATTCGCGCGCGGCAAACGGGCCACGCTGGGCAAGCTGGTGCTGGCGCCGGCCTGGCGGTTCTGGCGCGGCTTCCTGTTCCGTGGCGGCTTCCGCGACGGCTGGCACGGCCTGGTCTACGCCTATGTGCGCGCCAACTACGTGCGCCAGAAGACCATCATGCTGTGGATGCTGGGCAACGGCCAGGCCGTGACTGACCCGCCGAACCCCTGATCGCTCGGCCCTGTGCGGGGCGCCGCTGGATCACGTCCCGCTGATTACCCGGTGGCGCGCGCCCTCGACGATCGACAGGCCGGTCAGCAGGCCGACCAGGGTCACGTAGAAACTGGCGGTCATCTGGTGCGCGAACATCGACTGGGTCAGGCCGCACAGTGCGTAGGTGATCACCAGCATGATGCCGGCGGCCGCCGGGCCCCGGAAGGTCGATCGTCCGCTGCGGCGATGCAGGCGCACGAACAGCCAGAGCGGGATGCCATACACCGCCAGCAACAGCAGCAGGCCAGGTGCGCCCTGGGTCGCTGCCCATTCGGCGACATCGTTGTGTGCATGCCCCAGGTGGCAACGCAACTCTTCCGGGTTCTCGCGGCAGACCGGCACGCGCAGCATCGCGCTGTCGAAATGACCGATGCCCACCCCCACCAGCGGATGGTCGAGGAAAGTCTGCCAGGCCACCTGCAGGCGCTCCACGCGGGCCCCGGCGGACGAGTCGCTGTCGCCCAGTTCCATCCGCTGCACGTCACTGTGCAGCTCGCTCAGGCGGACCTGGTGGCGCAGTTCCGGTACCGACAGCAACAGGGTCGCACCGATCGCCAGCATGCCGGCCAGCACCGACAGGCGCGCCGCGCCGGTGCGCCAGCGCAGGCTCAGCGCAAGCACCACCAGCAGTGCCAGCAGGGCGGCAAACACACCGCGGCTTCCAGTCAGCACGATGGTGCCGCAGCCAGCGGCCATGCCAAGGATCACCAGCGACCAGCGCCGCGACGGGCGGCAGAACACCAGCAGCACCATCAGCACCATCACGATGTCGGCCAGCACGATGGCGTTGGTGAACAGGTCCGCGCGCGGGGCGCCGCCCAGCACCTGCCACAGCGACATTACGAAGGTGGCGAGCAGGCCGGTCAACGCGCCGTACCAGAGCCAGCGCAGGTTGGGACGCAGCGCGCACACCCACAGCGCGATCCACGGGATCACCACGAACCGCGATCGGTTGTCGACGTCACGCAGGCCCTGCTCGAACAGCAGCACCGACAGCAGGCCGAGCGCCAGCACCGCCAGCATCAGCCAGGCCAGCACTTTCACCGGTTGGCCCGCCATGCCGCGCGCGCGCCACAGCAGCTCCGGCGCCAGCAGGGTGCTGAGCAGCAGCAGCAGGCCGTACGGCAACAGGTTGATCGGCACGGTCAGCACCAGGGCCGGCAGGCAGAACAGGCCCAGCTGGGCCAGGCCGTGGGCCACCCCGTGACGCCCGCCGGCGGGAACGCCCAGCGGATCGCCGGCCATGAGGTTCAGGTTGTCCGGTGAAGCTGGCACGTCGGGAAGTATCGCTGCAATCGGCTGGAAGAACGGGAACGGCCGATGCAGGCCATCCCGGCCTGCTGTTTTACTGCCTTTGGCCACGCTTGGGCAGACTGGACAAGCAGGAAGGGGGCGGGCTAGTCATGTTCCTGCAGACGCCGTTCACGTTCCCGCTCCTCTGCGGTGACCACGCAGGGCACCTTCACCGCCGCTACCGGCACCAGCCACCAGCGCCGGCGGTTGGCCACGCCAGCCAGTTCGGAGCGGTTGCGGTCGATGCACGACAGCATCGCGTATTCATGGACCAGCAGCCAACGGCGATCGGGCGCCAGCCGCTGCCAGCGCGTGGCCGCCAGGAGCTGCTCGTCCCAATCGGTCTCGAAACCGAAGGTCGCCGCAGGGCGATCGGCCAGCAGCAGATGCTGTTCCTTCCAGGCCACCAGTCCCAGCTCGGCATCGGGGGCCAGGCGCGCGCCGACCGTGCGCATCAGGCCGCGGGCGGAACTGGAATCGTTCAGCAACGGGTAGCCGACCAGGCTGTACAGCACCCAGACCATCGCCAGGGTCGATACCAGCGCATGCTGCCGGCGGCGGCCACAGGCCAGCAGGCTCAGGCCGCCCCACAGGCCCATCGCCAGGATCGTCCAGGCCAGTGCATTGACCGCCCCGGGTGCCAGCCCGCGGCTATGGGTCAGGCGCAGCTCGAAGGCCGGGTCGCCCACCACCGCCATCGCGCCGGCCACGGCCAGGCCCAGTGACAGCAGGCCGGTGAACAGCCCCACCACGGCCTGCACATCGCGCCGCTTCAGCAGCCCCGGCAGCAACGGCGCCAGCGCCAGGCAGAACATCGGCAGCGCCGGCAGGATGTAGACATCGCGCTTGCCATCGGGGATCGAGAAGAACAGCACCACCATCAGCCACCAGGCCAGCGGCAGCAGATAGCGCGCGTCGCGGCGGCGCAGCCGGCGGCGCCAGGCCGGAATCGCCCAGGGCAGCGCCAGGAAGGCGGGGATCCACATCAGCGGCATCGTCGCCAGGAAGTACCAGCCGGGCTGGTGGTGGTCCCACGAATGCGTATAGCGCCGCGCCGTCTGCTGGAACAGGATGTCGTCCATGTACGCGCGGTATTCGTCCGAGCCGGTGGCAAAGCCGGCCAGCAGCATCGGCGCCAGCCACAGCGATACCGCCAGCAGGAACGCCAGCGGCGCCAGCCAGAAGCGCACGTCGCGCGCATGCAGGCTTACCCGGGGCCACTGCAGCGCCGCGGCGATCGCCGCGGGCACGATCATCAGCAGGGCCAGCATGCCCACGCCCTTGGTGATCACGCCGATGCCGGCGAAGAACCACCCCAGCCACCACCAGCGCCACGCCGGCCCCAGCAGCAGGTGGCGCAGCAGGCCATAGTTGGCCAGGGTGATGAACAGCAGCAGCAGGGGATCGATCTGCGCCTTCTTCGCCTGGAAGGTGAACTGCAGCGCGAACAGCAGCGCCCAGCCGGCATACAGCCCCACCCGCCGCGTCCACAGGCGCCGGCCCAGATCGACCACGCACCACAGCGTGCCCAGCGCCGCCAGCAGCGACGGCAGCAGGAACGCCACGCGCCACTGCCCGACCAGCCCATACAGCGTGGCCTGCCACCACATCAGCATCGGCGGCTTGTCCGAGTACAGCTCGGTGCCGCGGTGCGGGAACAGCCAGTGGCCGCTGTCGATCATCTGCTTGGCCACCAGCGCGAAGCGCGGTTCGTCCGATGGCCACGGATCACGAAGGCCCAGCCCGGCCCCCAGCACCAGCAGGGCCATCACCACCAACAACCACGTCTCGCGCGATGCGCGGGATCTCAGCATGGGACTCGCAACGTCAGCAGGGTCAGGCTGTTTTTAGCAGACGCGCGTAAAAGAATCCGTCAGCATCGCTGTCACCGGGCAGTCGCTGGCGCGCAATGCCC
Source organism: Stenotrophomonas sp. YJH_SMC_10 (assembly GCF_059371555.1). Classification (NCBI taxonomy): domain Bacteria; kingdom Pseudomonadati; phylum Pseudomonadota; class Gammaproteobacteria; order Lysobacterales; family Lysobacteraceae; genus Stenotrophomonas; species Stenotrophomonas sp. YJH_SMC_10. Next base: position 12,217 of record NZ_JCAFUS010000005.1, read on the forward strand.
TCGCAGTCCAGGCCGAATCTGTCATCCAGCGGCTCTGCCACCGCGTCCGGATGCCATTTCAGGAAGGCCCTTACCTGATCGATGTTCTCGGCACGCAGGATCGAGCAGGTGGCGTACAGCAGCACGCCGCCCGGGCGCAGCATCGACCAGCAGGCCTCCAGCAGGCGGGCCTGCACGCCGACCAGCGCATCGATGTCCTCGGCGCGGCGATGGAACATCACGTCCGGCTGGCGACGGATCACGCCGGTGGCCGAACACGGAGCATCCAGCAGGATCGCGTCGAACGGCGTGCCATCCCACCAGGCACCGGGGTCGCTTGCATCGGCCACCCGGGTCTGCGCGCCTTCGCCCACGCCGGTGCGGGTGTAGGTGTCGCGCGCACGCGCGAGGCGGCGCGCGTCGATATCCAGCGCCAGCAGGCGCAGGCCCGGGTCACGTTCCAGCAGGTGCGCCGACTTGCCACCGGGCGCCGCGCAGGCATCCAGCACGCGGGCGCCGGCCGCCGGCGCCAGTGCGTCGGCGGCACATTGCGCCGACAGGTCCTGCACCGACAACGCACCGTCCGCGAATCCCGGCAGCTGGTTCACCGCGATGGGCGCCGCCAGGCGCAGCGCGTCGGCGCTGAGCGGGCTGGCTTCGGCGGCAATGCCGGCCTCGGCCAGCGTGGCCAGCGCCTTGTCACGGCCCCCCTGCTGGCGGTTGGCACGCAGCCACAGCGGCGCCGGCTGCAGGCTGGCAGCAAAGATCGCCCCGGCCTGCGCCGGCCAGTCACGCTCGATGGCATCGGCCAACCACGCCGGGAAGGCGTCACGCGCAGGCTGCTCCGGGAAACCCTCGCGCTGCGCGCGGCGCAGGATCGCGTTGACCAGCCCGGCCTGGCGTTCACGGCCCAGCGCGCGGGCGGCGTCGACCGTGGCCGACAGGGCCGCATGCGCCGGCAGTTCCAGCACGTCCAGCTGCGCGAAGCCCACCATCAGCAGCGTGCGCAGGTCGGCGTCGCGCGCCGACAGCGGCTTCTGCATCCACGACTGCAGGGCCGCGTCATAGGTACTGCGGCGGCGCAGGACCGCAAAGCACAGTGCTTCCAGCAGGGCGCGATCGCGGCTGTCGGCCAGCTTGGGCAGGGCCCAGGCCAGTTCCGCCTTCAGCGAGCGGCCACGGGTGAACACCTGCGCCAGTACGCGTGCGGCCAGCATGCGGGTGGCCGCGCCCGGCGCCGCCTTGGCGACGGAGAAATCATTCTGCTTCGACACCGCTTATGCCCCCACGTGCAGGTCGCGGCGTGCATTGAGGTAGTCGGCGGCGGTGATCGCCTTGCCGCCTTCGCGCTGCAGCGTGCGCAGGCGCAGCACGCCCTGGCCGCAGGCAATGTCGATGCCGTCGCGGCTGGCCGCCAGCACGGTACCCGGCGCCTGGCCATGGGCCACGTCCAGCGCCACCGCGCCATGGATGCGCACGCGCTCGCCGGCCAGCGTGGCCTCGGCGATCGGCCACGGGTTGAAGGCACGCACGGTGCGCGCCAGCGCGTCGGCGTCCTGCGCCCAGTCCAGCCGGGCCTCGGCCTTGTCCAGCTTGTGCGCGTAGGTCACGCCCTGCTCGGGCTGCGGCCGCGCGATCGGCTTGATGCCGGCACGCAGCAGGCCCAGGCCATCAGACAGCACCTGTGCACCCAGTTCGGCCAGCTTGTCATGCAGCTGGCCACCGGTATCGGTCGCCGCGATCGGCAACGGCTGGTGCAGCAGCACCGGGCCGGTGTCGAGCCCTGCCTCCATCTGCATCAGGCACACGCCGGTCGTGGGGTCACCGGCCTGGATCGCGCGCTGGATCGGCGCGGCACCACGCCAGCGCGGCAGCAACGACGCATGCACGTTCCAGCAGCCGTGGGTCGGGATCGCCAGCACGGCCCTGGGCAGGATCAGGCCGTAGGCGACCACCACCATCAGGTCCGGCTGCAGGTCACGCAGCTGCTGCTGGGCAGCCGGGTCCTTCAGCGATTCGGGCTGGTAGACCGGAATGCCGCGGGCCACGGCCTCAAGCTTGACCGGCGACGGCGCCAGGCCACGGCCACGGCCGGCCGGGCGGTCAGGCTGGGTATAGACGGCCACGACCTCGTGGTGGCGCGCCGCAGCGCGCAGCGACGACACCGCGAATTCCGGCGTACCGGCAAAGACAATCCTCATGGCTACCCCACTTGCAGGATGGATTCGTGCAGGAAAGAAAACGGCGCCGTCGGCCGGCGCCGTAGAGCCCGCGCGCGTCGCGCAGGCACGGGCCACCCGAAGGGCGGCCCGGATCGGCGATCACGCCACGTGCTTGCGCTGCTTGGCCAGCTTCTTGCGCACCATCTCGCGCTTGAGCGGCGACAGATAGTCGATGAACAGCTTGCCGTCCAGGTGGTCCATCTCGTGCTGGATGCACGTCGCCAGGACTTCACCCGCCTCCAGCTGCTGTTCCTGGCCGTTGCGGTCCAGGTACTTCACGGTGATGGTGTCGGCACGGGTCACGTCGGCGAAGATGCCCGGCACCGACAGGCAGCCTTCCTGGTACACCCGGCCCCCTTCCTTGGCGACGATTTCCGGGTTGATGAACACATGCGGTTCATTCTTTTCTTCGCTGACGTCGATGACCATGAAGCGCTTGTGCACGTCCACCTGGGTGGCGGCCAGGCCGATGCCGGGCGCGTCGTACATGGTCTGGAACATGTTGTCGATCAGTTCCTGGAAGGCCGGCGTGGTGACTTCGGCGGCTTCGATCAACGCAGCCTTGGTACGCAGGCGCGGATCGGGGAACTCGAGAATGGGGAGAAGGGCCATGGCTGTTTCCGGGTAGGGGGCCGGCACGCCGGCATACGTCGCAGATTCTAGCTCCAACGCTTGCCTTGCGCCCCGGTTTCTGGACTATAGTGCGTGGACCTGTTGGGGAATCAGGGCTTCACACCTATGTTGCTTCGTTTTCGTACGGTCGTCGCCGCGGCGATGCTGACCGTGGCTGCCTATGCTACCGCCGTGGAAGTGAATGGCGGGCACCCGGACACCTATGTGGTCCGAAAAGGGGATACGTTGTGGGATATCGCCGCGCGTTTCCTGCAGAAGCCTTGGCTGTGGCCGGAGATCTGGCAGGCCAATCCGCAGATCGCCAACCCGCACCTGATCTATCCCGGTGACGTGCTGAGCCTGGCCTACCTGGACCGGGTGACCGTGTCCCAGGCCGGTCCGCGCCAGGAGGCCCCGATCGACGCCATTCCGCTGGCCCAGGTCGAGCCGTTCCTGAAGCAGCTGAGCGTCGTCGACAGCATCAAGCAGCTGCCCTACGTGGTCGGCCTGGAGGACAGCCGCCTGCGCGCTGCGGGCGGTGACACCGTCTACGTGCGCCTGGCCGATGCCCAGGTGGGCCAGCGCTGGGCCGTGGTACGCCCGACCGTGCGCTACGCCCAGCCCAAGCCGACCGAGGACCTGACCGCCAATGGCGACGTCACCCCGGGCAGCGGCAACCTGTGGAAGGCCTACAACGCGCCCAACGCGCGCCGTGGCGTGCTCGGCTACGAGCTGGCCCAGGTCGCCACCGGCACCATCACCCGGATCGCCGGCGGCCAGGTCGAGGCCTCCACGCTGGTGCTGGACAAGAACGTCGGCGGCCGCGAAGTGCGCGCCGGCGACCGCCTGGTGCCGATCGAGGCGCGGCCGTACGACCTGCAGTTCGTGCCCCACGTGCCCGCTGCCGGCGTCGAGGGCGTGGACGTGCGCGTGCTGGCCGTCACCGACATGTTCAACGCCGGTGGCCCGCGCGACGTGATCGCGATCTCGGCCGGCCGGGCCCAGGGCGTGGACAACGGCACCGTGTTCTCGCTGTGGCGCCCGGGCCGCCATGTGGCGCACCGCATGAAGTACCCGACCTCCTCGCGCATGGACGATTCGCTCAGCACCGGCGCCGGCCGGGTCTCGCTGCCGGACGAATATGCCGCGCATGCGATGGTGTTCCGTACCTTCGACAACGTCAGCTATGCGCTGGTGATGCAGGGCGTGAAGCCGGTGCAGGTGGGTTACAACGCGCTGCACCCGGACGCAAAGTAGAGTCGGCTGCTTTTCGTCCAGATGCTCGAGAACGCCCGCGCTGGGCGCGATGCTCGACTGACAGTCGACCCTGCAGGGCGCTCCGGCAAACCCTGACGGTCACATGCGAAGGCGCCCTAGGGCGCCTTCGTTGTATCCGGCCGATAGTAGGGGATGACCACGCATGCATATGAGGCGCTGCTGCGCCTGTTGATGGCGGGAGGCGCATTGGCGCCACGACGGGCCCTGCTGCAGGCCGCGGGCGATGCGCAGGCCGCCATCGCGCAGGGCAGCGCGAACTGGCGCGCGCACGGCTGCACGCCGGAGCAATGCGCCGCACTGGAACGTCCTGACCACCGGGCCTGGGCAGCTACCCTGCGCTGGCTGGAACAGGACAACCATGACCTGCTGCCCTGCACCGATCCGGCCTTTCCGCCATCGCTGCTGGAGGTGCCCAACCCGCCGCTGGCGCTGTTCGTCGCCGGTGATCCCTGCCTGGCCTGGCGCCCCTCGGTGGCGCTGGTCGGCAGCCGTTCCCCCACCCCGGGCGGGCGCGCACTGGCCGCGCGTTTTGCGGGCTGTTTCGTCGAGGCCGGCCTGGCCGTGACCAGTGGCCTGGCCGCAGGCATCGATGCGGCCGCGCACCAGGCCACGCTGGACGCCGGTGGCTGCACCGTGGCGGTGATCGGCACCGGCCCTGACCGCGCCTATCCGGACAGCCACGCCCGGCTGCAGGCGCGCATCGCCGCCGAAGGCGCGGTGCTCAGCGAATACCTGCCCGGCACGGCCGCCCGCCCCGGCCACTTTCCCGCACGCAACCGGCTGGTGGCCGGGCTGGCGCTGGCGACCGTGGTGGTCGAGGCCGCCCAGCGCTCGGGTGCGCTGATCACCGCGCGGCTGGCCGCCGAGGCAGGCCGCGAGGTCTGCGCACTGCCCGGATCGGTGCTGAACCCGTGCGCGGCGGGCTGCCACCGCCTGATCCGTGAGGGCGCCGCGCTGGTCGAGCGCCCCGAGGACGTCCTGGAACTGCTGGCGCCCGCCCTCCGCCAGCAGCTGCCGGGCTTGCAATCGCGCCTGGCCACCCCCACTGAACAGGCACCGCCGGCGCTCCTGCCGGCGCGCTGGGCCGACGACCCTGACTACCAGTGCTTGTGGCGGGCGCTGGACCACAACCCAAGCGGTATGGATTCACTGATCACGCGTTGTGGATTGACGGCGTCACAGGTGTCCTCCATGCTGCTGGCCATGGAACTGGCGGGAATCGTGGTGTGCGTACACGGCCGCTACTGTCGAACTCCCTAGTTTCTTCACCTCCACAGCGTCGCGCGACGCAGGCCGAGGGGCAATGAAAGAGAGCATCCTGGATGTACTGCTGTACCTGTTTGAACACTATTTCAGCGAAGATGCGGACCTGATCCGTGACCGCGATTCGCTCCAGAACGGCCTGATCCAGGCCGGTTTCAGCCCCACCGAGATCAACAAGGCGTTCGACTGGCTCGATGCCCTGGCCGCGCAGCGGCCGAGCGTGGCCCAGGCGCGGGTCGATGGTCCCGTGCGCATCTACCACGGGCCCGAGCTGGACAAGCTGGACGTGGAATGCCGTGGCTTCCTCCTGTACCTGGAGCAGCACGGCATCCTCGACGCCGACCAGCGCGAGCTGGTACTGGACCGTGCAATGGCCCTGGACCAGGACGAACTGGACCTGGACGACCTGAAGTGGGTCGTGCTGATGGTGCTGTTCAACCAGCCCGGCTCCGAAGCGGCCTATGCCTGGATGGAAACGCAGATGTTCATGGACGAGCCAGAACCCCTGCACTGACCGTACACTTGGGGGCATAGCGCATTCAGGAGCGTCCCCGTGAGCGAGTGGTTCCATGCAGAAGGCAACCGGCAGCAAGGCCCGCTGCCGGCGGAACAGTTGGTCGAGCTGTTCCGCAGCAACCAGATCTCCCTGGACACATTGGTCTGGCGTGACGGCCTGCCGCAATGGCAGCCGTTGCGCACCGTGGTCGATGAGCTGGGCCTGATCGTGCCGGCGCTGGACGTGGCCGCACCGGTCGCCGAGCCCGAGCCCGAGCCTGAACCGGCCGTACCCCCGCCGCCGCAGCCGCCGGTGCTGCCGCCGTCCACGCCCTATGCCACCCCGGCCCCGGCCGGCGTCCTGCCGCCGCCGAAAAAGAAGCTTTCCGGCTGCGCCCTGACCGCGATCATCGGCGGCGGGCTGCTGCTGGTACTGGTGCCGATCGTGGCCATCCTCGCGGCGATCGCACTGCCTGCCTACAACGACTACACCGTGCGCGCCAAGGTCGCCACCGCGGTCAATGCCCTGCAGCCACTGAAGGACCAGGTGCAGCATTTCGCCGATGATGAAGGCCGCTGCCCGGGTGCCAACGATGCCGGTTTCCCGGCCCCGGGCGACTTCACCCAGGCCGGCCTGTCGGCGGTGAACATCGGCCGCTTCAACAATGGCCACTGTGGCATCGAAGCCACGCTGGCCGTGCCCGGCAAGAGCCTCGATGGCGACCTGCTGTGGCTGGAATACGATCGCGACAGCGGCCGCTGGCAATGCAGCGGCGAGAGCGACGACAAGTACCTGCCGCCGTCGTGCCGCGGCTGAACCCCGCGCACGGCTGCACCTCCAAGGACGACCCAACAGGGAACATGCAATGACTGAGTGGTACTACGCCGAAGGACAGCAACGCCAGGGCCCGCTGCCGGTCCAGGAGATCCGCCAGCGCTTCCAGCGCGGCCAACTGAACCTGGACACCCTGGTCTGGCGCGAAGGCATGGCCCAGTGGGCGGCCTTGCGCCAGGTGGTCGATGAGCTCGGCCTGCAGACGCTCGCCGACGCCAGCACGGCCACCGCCAGTGGCGGCTTCGACCTGCGCGGCGACTACGCCGCCATCGACAACGGCACTGCACCGCTGCCGGGCACCGGCGCGCTCAGCAGCTCGCCCTACAGCGCCCCGGGCACCGCCGCTGCCGGTGGCCCGCAGCCGGTGGTAGGCGGGGAAGTGGTCTACGCCGGCTTCTGGAAGCGGGTGGCGGCCTACATGATCGACTACTTCGTGCTGGCCGTGCCGGGCGGCATCATCGGCGCCATCATCGGCGTGGTGCTCGGCGCCAGCATGGGCGCGGTGGGCAGCGGCGAAAGCTCCATCGAGATCGTCGCGCAGCTGGCCAGCGCCCTGATCAACCTGGTGATCGGCGTGGCCTACTACACCTGGTTCCATTCCTCGCAGGGTGGCGCCACGCTGGGCAAGATGGCGGTCGGCATCAAGGTCGTGCGCAGCAACGGCGAACGCCTGAGCAGAGGCCGCGCCTTCGGTCGCTACTGGGCCATGCTGCTGAGCAGCTTCACCCTCGGCATCGGCTTCCTGATGGCAGCCTTCACCGAGCGCAAGCAGGGCCTGCACGACATGATCTGCGACACCCTGGTGGTCGACCGCTGGGCCTACACCGACCAGCCGCACCTGCAGCGCCGCGAGCTGGGCACGGTCACCATCGTGATCCTGGTGCTGACCGGCCTGCTGATGCTTGCGGGCCTGGCGCTGCTGGTCGCCGCGGTCGGCTTCATCGCCAAGATGGCCTCCTGAACGGCCATCCTCACGCCTGGCTGCTTGACAGCGGCTGGCCGGGCGTGATTCCTCTAATAAGGTGAAACCTGAACGCCCGGCACACTACCGGGCGTTCAGCGTATTGATTTGTCCGTGGCCGCTTCACTAATGCGGCCGTTTGCTCCACCCTAGCGGCCCCTCCCCTGCGGCTCGCCCCACAGACACTGCTGCCATGCCCAAGCACCTGCTCATCGTTGAATCGCCGGCCAAGGCCAAGACGATCAACAAATACCTCGGCAAGGACTACACCGTCCTGGCCTCGTATGGGCATGTGCGCGACCTGATTCCGAAGGAAGGCGCGGTCGACCCGGACAACGGGTTCGCCATGCACTACGACGTGATCGACAAGAATGAAAAGCATGTCGATGCGATTGCCAAGGCCGCCAAGGGCGCCGACGACATCCTGCTGGCGACCGACCCGGATCGCGAGGGTGAAGCGATCAGCTGGCATATCGCCGAGATCCTGAAGGAACGCGGGCTGGTCAAGGACAAGCCGATGCAGCGCGTGGTGTTCACCGAGATCACCCCGCGCGCGATCAAGGAAGCGATCAGCCAGCCGCGCGCGATCGCCAGCGACCTGGTCGATGCCCAGCAGGCGCGCCGCGCGCTGGACTACCTGGTCGGTTTCAACCTGTCGCCGGTCCTGTGGCGCAAGGTCCAGCGCGGCCTGTCCGCCGGCCGCGTGCAGAGCCCGGCGCTGCGCATGATCGTCGAGCGCGAGGAAGAGATCGAAGCGTTCATCGCCCGCGAATACTGGTCGATCGCCGCCGAGTGCGCCCACCCGTCGCAGCACTTCAACGCCAAGCTGGTCAAGCTGGACGGGCAGAAATTCGAGCAGTTCACCATTACCGACGGCGATACCGCCGAAGCCGCCCGCCTGCGCATCCAGCAGGCCGCGCAGGGCTCGCTGCATGTCACCGACGTGGCCAGCAAGGAGCGCAAGCGCCGCCCGGCGCCGCCGTTCACCACCTCCACCCTGCAGCAGGAAGCTTCGCGCAAGCTCGGTTTCACCACCCGCAAGACCATGCAGGTGGCGCAGAAGCTGTACGAAGGCGTGGCGATCGGTGACGAAGGCACCGTCGGCCTGATCTCGTACATGCGTACCGACTCGGTGAACCTGTCGCAGGACGCGCTGGCTGAAATCCGCGACGTGATCGCCCGTGACTACGGCATCGCCTCGCTGCCGGACCAGCCCAACACGTACCAGACCAAGTCGAAGAACGCCCAGGAAGCGCACGAAGCGGTGCGCCCGACATCGGCCCTGCGCACCCCGGCCCAGGTGGCGCGCTTCCTGACCGACGACGAGCGCCGCCTGTACGAACTGATCTGGAAGCGCGCCGTCGCCTGCCAGATGATCCCGGCCACGCTCAATACCGTCAGCGTCGACCTGTCCGCTGGCAGCGAGCACGTGTTCCGTGCCACCGGCACCACGGTGGTGGTGCCCGGTTTCCTGGCCGTGTACGAGGAAGGCAAGGACAGCAAGAGCGCCGAGGACGAGGACGAGGGCCGCAAGCTGCCGGCGATGAAGCCCGGTGACCGCGTGCCGCTGGAGCGCATCCAGGCCGAGCAGCATTTCACCCAGCCGCCGCCGCGCTACACCGAAGCGGCGCTGGTGAAGGCGCTGGAAGAGTACGGCATCGGCCGTCCGTCGACCTACGCGTCGATCATCCAGACCCTGCTGTTCCGCAAGTACGTGGAAATGGAAGGCCGCAGCTTCCGTCCGTCCGACGTCGGCCGCGCGGTGTCCAAGTTCCTGTCCAGCCACTTCACCCAGTACGTGGACTACGACTTCACCGCCAAGCTCGAAGACGAACTCGACGCCGTCTCGCGTGGCGAAGAAGAGTGGATCCCGCTGATGGCCCGCTTCTGGGAGCCGTTCAAGGAGCTGGTGGAAGACAAGAAGGAATCGGTGGACCGCGCCGAGGCCAGTGGCGCGCGCGAGCTCGGCACCGACCCGAAGACCGGCAAGCCGGTCAGCGTGCGGCTGGGCCGCTTCGGGCCCTATGCGGCCATCGGCAGCACGGCGGAGGACGCCGAGGAAAAGCCCAAGTTCGCCTCGCTGCGCCCGGGCCAGTCGATGCACACCATCTCGCTCGAAGACGCGCTGGAACTGTTCCTGATGCCGCGTGCGCTGGGCGAGGACAATGGCGAGCCGGTCAGCGTCGGCATCGGCCGCTTCGGTCCGTTCGCCAAGCGCGGCAGCACCTACGCCTCGCTGAAGAAGGAAGATGACCCGTACACCATCGACCTGGCCCGCGCCGTATTCCTGATCGAAGAGAAGGAAGAGATCGCGCGCAACCGGATCATCAAGGAGTTCGAAGGCAGCGACATCCAGGTGCTGAACGGCCGCTTCGGCCCGTACATCAGCGACGGCAGGATGAACGGCAAGATCCCCAAGGATCGCGAGCCGGCATCGCTGACCCTGGCCGAAGTGCAGCAGCTGATGGAAGAAACCGGCAAGCCGGTACGCAAGGGCTTCGGTGCCAAGAAGGCCGCTGCGAAGAAGGCGCCGGCCAAGAAGGCGGCGGTGAAGAAGGAAGCGGCGCCGAAGAAGGCCGCGGCCAAGAAAGCGCCTGCCAAGAACGCAGTAAAGAAGGCGGTAAAGAAGGCCGCCGCGAAGAAGGCCCCGGCCAAGAAGGCCGCTGCAAAGAAGTAGATCCACGCCATGCGTGGATGCTGTATCACGCCATGCGTGGATGAGGGGTCGTGCCGGCCGCTGGCCGGCAACCCCAGAAGCATCAGATGCCGGCCAGCGGCCGGCACTACCCGGTGCCAGGGTCCACCCCTTCTGCACGCCGCAGGAGGATAATGAAGGCCCACGTCGGGCCGGTCGCCGCCATGAAAGAACTCACCCTGGACTCCGCTGTCGCCACGCTCCGCGCCGGTGGCGTGATCGCCTATCCGACCGAAGCGGTCTGGGGCCTGGGCTGCGACCCCTCGCATGAGGCGGCGGTGCACATGGTGCTGCGGCTGAAGCAGCGCCCGATCGAGAAGGGCATGATCCTGGTGGCCGCCGACCTGTCGCAGCTGGAGGGCTGGGTGCGCCTGCAGGCACTGCCCGACGCCCGCCAGCGCGCGGTCCTGGCCAGCTGGCCGGGGGCCAACACCTGGATCCTGCCGACCGGTCCGCGCGCCAAGCCCTGGGTCACCGGTGAGCACAGCGGCATCGCCGTGCGCATCAGTGCCCACCCGCTGGTGGCTGCACTGTGCCGCGCCTGGGGCGGTCCTCTGGTCTCCACCAGCGCCAACCTGGCCGGTGAGCCGCCGGCCCGCAGCCGTGCCGAACTCGATCCGCGCCTGCTGCGCCTGCTCGATGGCCTGCTCGACGGCGAAACCGGCGGCCTGGCCCAGCCGACCCCCATCCGCGACGCGCTCAGCGGGAACGTGCTGCGCTCCTGAGCGGGCGATTGCACTGCCGCGCACAATCGCGCACCCTGCCGCCATGAACCTGCCGCGCACCGCCCTGGGCCTGTGCCTGCTGCTGTCCTCGACCGCACTGGCCGCCGAGGACGTGCGCGTGTACCGCTGTGTCGCCAGCAATGGCGCCGTCGCCCTGCAGGACAGGCCGTGCAGCAGCGGCCGGCAGGAAGTCCGCGACCTGCAGCGGCCCCGTGATCCCGCGCCGCGGGTGGTGCGCAGTGACGCCCCTCCCGCAGCGCCCAGCGAGGCTCCGGTGATGCGCGATCGCGAAGTCCGCCACGTCTACATCCAGCCGCCACAGCCGTTGTACGAGTGCGTGAGCGACGACGGTCGCCGCTACACCAGCGACAGCAACGAGGGCAATCCGCGCTGGGTCCCATTGTGGACCAGCGTGTGGCTCCCGCACGGGCACCACGGCGCGGTCCATCCCGGTCCACGCCCGGGCTTCGGCACGCCGGTCGGTGCGCCGATCGGTGAAGGCGCCGGCTACCGGCCGCCCGCGGTGGGCGTCGGCGTGCAGGTGCCGGCCGGCAGCGTGCTGGTCCGTGACAGCTGCCATGCGCTGCCGCCGCAGGAGGTCTGCGCGCGCCTGCGTGACCGCCGCTGGGAACTGGATCGCCGCTACAACAGCGCGCTGCAGAGCGAGCGCACGGACATCAGCAACGAACAGCGTGGCATCGACGCGCGCCTGTCGCGGGACTGCGAACGCTGAGCGCGATGCCTGCCGGGGCATGTACGCTGTGCGCATGAAGAATCCGATCTGGCTGGCCCTGGGCCTGTTCGCCGGCAACGCGTTGGCCGACGACGGGGTGATCTACCGCTGTACCTCCAGCAGCAGCGATGTGCCCACCCTGCAACGCACGCCCTGCCCGACCGGCAGCAAGCAGCAGGTGGTGCGGGTGCCGGCCAGTGCTCCGCCGGCGCCGGCCTCAGCGGCACCCGTGCCGGCCGCGCCCGAACCGGCCGCGGCCACTGCGCCATCCGTTCCCGCACCCGCACCTCGCCGCCCCGGTGAAGGGCGCACGATCATGGAAGCCGGCATGGTCGAACGCGAAGGCGGCGATCTGATACTCGACAGTGCAGCGCTGCCGCGCCAGGCCGATGCCGCGCCAGACAGCCATGCGCCGCCGAAGCCGCCGCTGCCACCGATCTTCCAGTGCACCGACAGCCAGGGCGGCGGCTACCTGCACGAGTACGAAGCCGCCCCCGGACGCTGCGAACTGATGACCGTACAGGGCCTGGGCGGCGCCACGCCGGTCAACGCCGCCGGCTGCGAGGTGGTGCGCGACCGCTGCGAGGCGCTGCCGGAAGCGCAGCGCTGCAGCAGTTGGCAGCAACGCTTCCGCGATGCGCGGGGGCGTGAGCGGTTCGCCTCGCCGGAAAACCGCGACACGGCGCGCGGCGAGCGCGAACGACTGCAGGGCGTGCTGGAGGCCAGCAACTGCCCGGTACCGGGGTGACAACCATCCGGTCGTGCCGGCCGCTGGCCGGCAATCGCAGGATTTTCAGATGATTGCAGTTGCCGGCCAGCGGCCGGCACGACCACCGGAAGATCAGAACCCGTAGCGCAGGAAGCCGCCATCCACTGCGATGCACTCGCCGGTGACGTAGCTGGCCGCCGGCAGGCACAGGAAGCCGACGGCGGCGGCCACTTCCTCCGGCTCGCCGATACGGCGCATCGGCGTACGGTTGATCACTTCCTCGTAGTAGTCCGGGTCCGACAACGGGCCGGAGGTGCGCCGGGTGCGGATGTACCAGGGCGCCACCGCGTTGACCCGGATGCCGTCCTCGGCCCATTCGACCGCGAGGTTGCGGGTCATCTGGTGCATCGCCGCCTTGCTCATGCCGTAGACCACGCCACTGCGCACATGGGTCAGGCCGGAAACGCTGCCGACATTGACGATCGACGACGACGCGTGCCGAGCCAGCAGCGGGTGCGCGTAGCGCGACAGCTCGAAGGCCGAGAACAGGTTGGTCTCGAAGATCTGGCGCCATTCGTCCTCGGAATACTCCGTGGCCGCCTTGGTGACGTTGCCACCGGCGTTGTTGACCAGGATGTGCAGGCCATCGCTGTGGTCTTCCACCCAGTCCAGGATCTGCCGGCGGTCTTCGTCATCGGAGACATCGGCGGCCAGCGCGTGGACCTGCATCTGCGGATATACGTCCAGCAACTCGTCGCGCGCGGTCTCCAGCATGTCGATATCGCGGCCGACGATCATCAGGTCGGCACCGAACCCGGCCAGTTCATGCGCGATGGCCAGGCCGATGCCGGCACTGGCGCCGGTGATCAGGGCGGTCTGGCCGTCCAGGCGCCACCGTTGCTGGGTCATGTGTCCTCCGGGGCCGGGCCCACTGTGTTCCGATGCCACAAGGATACGCGCTCACGGCAGCCGCCTGCGGTAGATGCGACACTGCGCGCACGCCCATCACGGAGTGCCGCCATGCGCATCCTGATCCTGTCCACATCCCTGCTGGCCACCGTGCTGCTGTCGGCCTGCCAGCGTCCGCCCACGCCGAACCCGGAGAAGCCGCCGGAACCGCAGGCCATGGCACGCGCGATCCAGCAGCCGCTGGACCGCGCCAAGGGCGTGCAGAAGACTGTCGATGACGCCGCTGCGAGCGAGCGCAAGGCCGAGGCTGACGCGACGCAGTGACCTGTCGGGTCAGAGCCCTATGCGCTGCAGAGGGGTCCGGCCCCATCAACGAAAAACGCCCGGCCTGAGCCGGGCGTTTTCATTCACTACTGCTGCCGATCAGAACCCGCAGAAGCAGTACGCCAGCGCCTTCACCGGTGCACCGTTGCCCTTCTCGCGGGCGGCGTTCTCGACGAAGCGCAGCTGCGTATCCACGTCCGGCATCGTGCGGGCCAGCATCATCCGCGCCACGCCCGAATCGGCCAGCATCCACGCACCGGCCCGGCTGCCGGCGAACCCGCTGACGAACTGCGCGAACGGCGTGGCCGCCTTCTCGATGTAGCGCACGCGATAGGCATCGGCCTTGCCGAGCTTGGCGCGGCTGGCCGCGTCGGCCACGGCATCCTTCAGCCCGCCAAAGGCATCGACCAGGCCGCGTTCCTTGGCCTGCGCGCCGCTCCAGACGCGGCCACGGGCCACTTCGTCGACGGCCTCGACCGGCTTCTTGCGGGCGTCGGCGACACGGCCGGTGAAGTCGGCGTAGCCCTTGTTGATCACCGTCTGGATGACCTGGCCCACTGCCGGGTCCATCGGCCGGGTGACGTCGAAAGCCCCGGCGAAACGGGTGGTGCCGACACCGTCGGTGTGCACGCCGATCTTGTCCAGCGCGCGGCTGAAGTTCGGCACCATGCCGAAGATGCCGATCGAACCGGTGATGGTCGACGGATCGGCATAGATGCGATCGGCGTTCATGCTGATCCAGTAGCCACCGGAGGCGGCCAGGTCGCCCATCGACACCACCACCGGCTTGCCAGCGGCCTGCAGGGCCACCACTTCACGACGGATCTGCTCGGAGGCGAACACTTCACCACCGGGCGAATCCACGCGCAGCACCACCGACTTCACGTTCTCGTCGTCACGCGCGGCACGCAGCAGCGCCGAGGTCGACTCGCCACCGATGCGGCCGGCCGGCAGGTCACCACCGCTGATCTCGCCGGACGCCACCACCACCGCCACCTGCGGACGCGAGTCCACCGGGTTGCGACGGGCGTCGAGCAGGGCCAGGTAACGGCCGAAGTCGACGTTGCGGAAACCGCCGTCGGCATCGTCGTCGGCGACGCCGCGCTCGATCATCAGATCCTCGAATTCCTCGCGGGTCTTCAGCGCGGTCACCAGCTTCTGCTGCAGCGCGAACTTGGCCAGGTCGCCACCGGCGGCGGCAATGCCTTCCGGCAGCGTGTCGATGCCGGCGGCCAGCTGTGCCGGATCCAGGCGGCGGGCCTTGGCGATGTCGCCCAGGTAACGCTGCCAGACGTCGTTCATCCAGAACAGGTCGGCTTCCTTGGAGGCCGGTGACGCCGCGTCGAGCACGTACGGCTCGGCTGCGGACTTGTACTCGCCCACCTTGAACAGGTGTACGTCCACGCCCAGCTTGTCCTGCAGGCCGGTGCGGAAATACTGGCGGTAGCGGCCGAGGCCCTCGAGCACGACCGAGCCCATCGGGTCCAGGTAGACCTCGTCGGCCTGCGCGGCCAGCAGGTACTGCGACTGGCCCATGCTCTCGCTGTAGGCCACCAGCTGCTTGCCGGACGCGCGCAGGTCCTGCAGCGCGGCGGCCACCTCACGCAGCGAGGCGAAGCCGGACGGCTGCAGCTTGTCCAGTTCCAGCACCACGCGCTCGATCTTCTTGTCTTCCTTGGCCGACTCGATCACCCGCAGCAGGTCGCGCAGCTGGATCTCTTCGGCACCGTTGTCACCCACCGCCTTGGCCAGCGCGCGGCTGACCGGATCGGCGCTGAACTGCTCGACCAGGCGCCCCTCCGGCGCGATCACCAGCGTGGTGCGGTCCTGCAGCGACTTGCTGGCACCGGCGCCCATGCCGGCGGCGATGACGAACATCACCAGCAGCAGGAACAGCAGGCCGAAGAACACCAGGTTGAGGATCAACCGGCGGGTGAAGTTCATGACGTCCCACAGCCCGATGAAGAAACTGGCGACGGGATTGCGACGCGCCGGGGGCAGCGGGGGCACGGGTTGATTCATGGAACGCTCCGGATGGCTTCTTGCCGTGGTACCAGCATAGCCGTTGCCGCGTGATGCGGCATCGGACACAAGTCAGGGGATCGCCCGCCATGGGTGGGCAGGCGGGCGGGACGATCAGGACAGCATCGACTGGCCGATGCGCAGGCTGCTGCGGCGCAGGCGCCAGCCCATCAGGATGGCAGCGGCAGTCAGGCCGACGATCAGGCCGATCCACATGCCCTGCGGGCCCATGCCCAGCCCCAGGCCGAGCCCGGCGCCGAGCGGCATGCCCAGGCCCCAGTACGCGAACATGGCGATGAACATCGGCACGCGGGTGTCCTTCAGGCCGCGCAGCGCACCGGCCGACAGTACCTGGATGCCGTCCGGGAACTGGAAGGTGGCCGCGTACAGCAGCAGGGTCGAGGCCAGCCCGGCCACCGCCAGGTCGTTGGTGTACACGCCGACGATGGCGTCGTGGCCGAACAGCAGCACCGCCGCCGACAGCGTCTGCGTGCCCATGATGATCGCGTAACCGGCCCAGGCCGCGCGTCGCACGCCGAAGCCATCGCCACGGCCGACCGCATGGCCGACGCGCACGGTGGTGGCCTCGGCCACGCCCATCGGAATCATGAAGCACAGCTGCGCGACGTTGATCGCGATCTGGTGCGCCGCCGCTTCATTGGCACCCAGGCGACCGATCAGCAACGCGGTGACGATGAACAAGCCACCTTCCATCAGCACGGTGATGCCGATCGGCAGGCCGGTGCGCAGCAGCTCCCAGATCGCCTTCCAGCGCGGCCCTTCGAAATGCGAGAACAGCTGCAGGTGGGCAAAGCGCTTGGTGCGCCACAGATACAGGGCAAACGCCGTGGCCTGCAGCCACATCATCACCGCCGAAGCGATGCCCAGGCCTTCCGCACCCAGTTCGGGGAAACCGAGCTTGCCGTTGGCCAGTACGTAGCCCATCGGCGCCAGCACCAGCAGGCCGCCGAAGCCGAGCAGCATGGTCGGCAACGTCCAGTGCATGCCTTCGCTCAGGTAACGCATGCAGAAGTACAGGGTCAGCGCGGGCCCGCCCCAGCGCACCGCGTGCAGGAACGCGGTCGCCCCCGGCACGATGTCCGGCGCGATGCCGAACGAGGGCAGCAGCGGCGGCACCACGGTGAGGAAGGTGAACATGATCAGCCCCAGCCCCAGCGCCAGCCACAGTGCCTGGCGGAACAGCGGGCCGATCTCGCGCTCGCGGCCGGCGCCGTGCAGCTGCGACACCGAGGCGGTGAGCGAGATCAGGGTGCCGATCGGAATCAGCATCGGCAGCCACAGCAGCGCCGTACCGATGGTGACTGCGGCAAGGGTGGCCGTGGCGTGGTGGCCGGCAATCACGTTGTCGACGAAGGAGATCAGACCGGTGGACACATGGCCCAGCACGAGCGGCAGGGCGAGCAGACCGGTGGCGCCGACTTCCTTGCTGAAGCGCGGCGTGGAGGTTGCAGTAGACATAAGGTGCTTGACGCGAACTGCGGTTGCGCGCGAAGGGCACAGGCACCGGGTTGCGGGCGCCCATCTTACGCGGGCAGCGCGTGCATTCCCATGACATGGCGTGAATGCGAGGTTGCGGCTGCCCCAAGCAAAAAGGGGACGGAGGGGATTAAGTCGCATTCGGCACTGACTGGCCTGATACGACTTAATCCCCTCCGTCCCCTTTTTCTACTGGCCGGCCTGGCGCTTGAGCCAGCTGTCGCGTTCGGCGGCGGGTACCGCGAGGAAGGCGCTGCGTACCGCATCGCGTTCCTGCGGCGGCGTGCGCTGCGCGACCAGGGTCAGCTGGGCCAGCTGCGCCGGGCTGAGTTGGCGCAGCACGGCCAGCGCCGACTCGCGTTGCTCCGGCGGCACGAATCCGAACAGTCCGTGCAGCTTGGGGAACTCCAGGCCCAGCTGCGGGCCCAGCCGCCATCCGTCGCGGAACGCCTGGTCCTGTGCCTGGAACTGCTGCCGCATGCGCTGCTGTTGATCGGCCGGCAGCGCATTGAAGCGCGCGGCGGCCTGGCGGATGCGCTCGCGCTCGGCTTCCGGCAATGCGCGCCAGGCGGCGTAGTCGGCGCGGCGCTGGCGCTGCTGCTGCGCATCCAGCTGGGCGAACTCCGCAGGGGCTGGAGTAGCAGCGGCCGACGCCGGCGTGGCCGGCGAACTGCCCGGGACCGGTGGCGGCAACGGCACGCTCAACGACTGCGGTGCGGCGGACAGGGACAGCGGCAGGGCCAGCAGCAGGCTGGCGAACATGGACTTATTCATCGGCGGCAGCGGTTTCCAGCGCGGCACTGGCCGGCTCCGGCCGGCTTGGCCTGGACTGCGATTCGTCCACCGGCAGCGGGCCGCCGGCGGCGGTCCACGCATACAGGTCGGCATCGACGACCAGCGGGTAGTCACGATCGGCCAGCATCGCTGCGTCGTCATGGGCTTGGGCGTGGGTCGCGTCCGGCGTGGCATTGACCTTGCTCGGCGGCAGCGCTTCCACGGTCACCGGACCGGCTTCGCCCACGACGCCCTCCGGCAGCGGCGCATCACTGCCGATGGAATGCCCCTGCAGGTAGCGCCACCCCAGCGCCGCGGCCAGCAGCACTGCCACGGTCGCCAGCAGGATCAGCGGACCGCGCCAGCGCGGCTTGGCACTCGCCCGACGGCGCTTGGCGTTGGCGTGGGCGGTGGCCCGCTCGTCGCGCTGGGGAGCGCGCCAGCTGGACGTCGGCGCCTCGTTGTGCGCGACGGGTGCGGCCGGCTGCTGGAGCTGCTGCAGGCGCGTGGCCGGCAGTTCACGGATACGCGCCTGCACCTGCTCGGCCAGCTGGCGCCAGGCCGCGGCGTCGGGCTGGCCATGGGCATCACGCGGGCACGCGTCGGCCAGCAGGTGCTGGTAGCCGGCCTCGTCCTGGTCGAGCACGCGCATGGCAATGCCCTCGTCGAGGCTGCCGCCCACCCGCAGCAGCAGCGCCAGGCGCGGCAGCGGCGCCATCCCGCCCAGCGCGGCCAACGGCGCGGCCCACTGCCCGCCCACCGGTTCGCGCAGTGCCTGGCGTTGCCCCAGCAGGGTCCAGAAGCGGGTCGGCCACTGCGCCATCGGCAGGTCGCTGGCAACGGCCGCGAACGCGCGCATCACCGCGACCAGCGTCTGCTCGGCACGGGCAGCGTCGCCGCACTGCAGTTCAGCCACCACCAGGGCGCGGCGCTCGACGCCACGCAGGAACGCCGACAGCGCGCCGGCCGCGGTCGAGGAAACAGGGGCGGGCACAGCCGTCATCGGTCACTCCAGAGGTCTGCCGGCATGATAGCGGCAGGCAATCGACGCCCGTAGGACTTGCGCCCACCGGCACTTCGTGCTGCAGGTTGTGCACAGCACCACGCAGGTTTCGGGGAAAACTGCGGCATCCGCCTGAATTCACTCTGTTTCAGCTTTGTTTCACACATAAGTTGTTGATTTTGATTACTTTTGCTGTGTGGCGATTTTTTGACCAACCCGAGCGTGAGGCCGTCGTCATCGGCCTCCTGCGCGTCCGCTGGCCGGTAACGCACAACGTTATCCACAGAACATGTGGATAAGACTGAATCTCCAATGGACACCGATATTTAGGTGACATTTATGATTCAACGGACGCCCTCCGGTCGCCCCGTCCGCTGCCATCCGCGCGCGCATGGCCCGGTACACTGGCCCGATGCTTTCACCGATTCCGACCCTGCAGGTCGCCCTGCCCGTCCCGCTGCCGCGCCTGTTCGACTACCTGCCACCGGAAGGCGATGGCCCTGCGATTGCGGTCGGCTGCCGCCTGAAAGTGCCGTTCGGCAACCGGGAGCTGGTCGGTGTCGTGACTGGCCACGGCCAGACGGACGACGGGCAGGGGCTGCGCCAGGCCCTGGCGTGGTGCGACCCGCAGCCGTTGCTGCAGGGCGAGCTGTGGCAAAGCCTGCAATGGCTGGCGCGCTACACCCACGCGCCGCTGGGCGAGGTCGTCAGCACCGCCCTGCCCGGTCCGCTGCGGCATGGTGAGGCCCTCCCCGACACCCACCATTGGGGCTGGCAGCTGACAGCCGAGGGCCATGCCCAGCGTGCGACGCTGCGCGCCGGCAGCCGGCCGCGGCAATTGGCCGAACTGCTGGCCGACGCCATCGTCGATGAAGACGTGCTGGGCGAACGCATGGAGGATTGGCGCACTGCCGCACGCAGCCTGGCCAAGCGCGCCCTGGCCGAGCGCGTCGCGCTGGCAGTGGCGCCCCAACACGCGCAGCCGCTGCCGGGCCCTACCCTCAACCCGGACCAGGCCGCCGCCGTGGCCGCGATCACCGCCGCCGAAGGCTTCCAGCCGTTCCTGCTCGATGGCGTGACCGGCAGCGGCAAGACCGAGGTCTACCTGCAGGCGATCATCCATTGCCTGGCGCACGGCAGGCAGGCGCTGGTGCTGGTACCGGAAATCGGCCTCACCCCACAGACCCTGGCGCGCTTCCGTGGTCGCCTCGGCATTGCGGTGCATGCGCTGCATTCGGGCTTGAACGACAACGAGCGCGCGCGCGTCTGGGCAGCGGCCTCTCGCGGCGAAGCGCGGGTCATCGTCGGCACCCGCTCGGCGGTGTTCACGCCGTTGCCGCAGGCCGGCCTGCTGATCGTCGACGAGGAACACGACGGCAGCTACAAGCAGCAGGATGGCATCCGCTACCACGCGCGCGATTTCGCCCTGGTCCGGGCCAAGGCGCTGGGCATTCCGGTACTGCTCGGCAGCGCCACGCCCTCGCTGGAAACCCTGCACAACGCCTATGCAGGCCGCTACACCCACCTGCGCCTGAAGCAGCGTGCCGGCGATGCGCGGCCACCGCGCGTGCGTATCCTCGATGTACGCAAGCGGCCGCTGCATGACGGCCTCTCGGCCGATGTGCTGGCCGGCATCGGCGAGCACCTGCAGCGTGGCCAGCAGGTGCTGGTGTTCAAGAACCGCCGCGGCTACGCGCCGGTGCTGCTGTGCCATGACTGCGGCTGGACTGCGCCGTGCCAGCGCTGCGACGCGCCGATGACCGTGCATGGCGGGGGCCGGCGCCTGCAATGCCACCACTGCGGCGCGCGGCAGCCGGCACCGCTGGCGTGCCCGGCCTGCGGCAGCCTGGCGCTGCAGCCGCAGGGCATCGGCACCGAACGCCTGGAAGAGCACCTCACCGCCGCCTTCGCCGACTTCCCGGTGGTGCGCATCGACCGCAGCACCACCTCGCGACGCGACGCGCTGGAACAGCAGCTGGCAAAACTGGGCGACCAACCCGGCATCCTGGTCGGCACGCAGATCCTGGCCAAGGGCCACGACCTGCCCAAGCTGACCCTGGTGGTGGTGGTGGGCATCGACGAAGGACTGTTCTCGGCCGATTTCCGCGCCAGCGAGAAACTCGCCCAGCAGCTGATCCAGGTGGCCGGTCGCGCCGGGCGTGCACGTGACCCCGGCGAGGTCTGGCTGCAGACCCATCACCCCGGGCATCCACTGCTGGAAACCCTGGTCAGCGGTGGCTACCACCCGTTTGCGCAGGCCGAGTTGAACCAGCGCCAGGCGGCCGGGTTCCCGCCATTCGCGCATCTGGCGTTGGTGCGTGCTGAAGCGCAGCAGGTGGAGCATGCCAATGCATTCCTGCTGGCCGCGCGGCAGCTGCTGGGCGAACAGGACGTGGTCGAGGCCTACGGGCCGATGCCCGCACCGATGCCACGCCGCGCCGGCTACCAGCGCACGCAGCTGCTGCTGTCGGCCCTGCAGCGACCGCCCCTGCATGGCGTGCTTTCGCAACTGGTACCGCAGCTGTACGCGCTGCCGGAAGCCCGCAAGGTGCGCTGGTCGCTGGATGTGGATCCGACGGATCTGTATTGAGGGGTCAGAGCCCCTTGGTTATCGGGGCCGGATCCCTTTCCGCAGGAAAGGGCTCTGACCCCGAACGCCTTCGCTTACGTCAGCGGCGACATCACGCCGCGCTGGTAAGCTGGTCGCTCGCGCAGGCGCGCATACCACTCGGCCAGGTGCGGCAGGTCCGGGCGCTGGATCGGCAGTTCATACCAGGCGTACACCAGCGAGCCGAGCGGAATGTCGCCCATCGCGAACGTCCCGCCCGACAGCCATGGCTGCGTGGCCAGGGTGGCATCGGCCATCGCCAGGTAGTCACCGGCACGGACGATGGCCGCGTTGATGCGCGCTTCGTCACGGTCGGCCGGCGCGGTGCGCATGATGCCCCAGACCAGGTCGCTGTACAGCGGTGCCATCCGCGAGGTGCTCCAGTCCATCCACTTTTCGGCCTGCGCGCGCTCCATCGGGTCCTCGGCGTACAGCGTGCCCAGCGCATAGCGCGCGCTCAGGTAACGCACGATGGTGTTCGATTCCCACAGCGGCAGGCCGTGGTCCTCGATCACCGGCACCAGGCCGTTGGGATTCATCGCCTGGTACTCCGGCGTCTGCGTGCCGCCGTGGCTGCCGCCGACTTCGATGGATTCGTACGGCAGGCCGATCTCCTCGGCACACCACAGCACCTTGCGGACGTTGCTGGAATTGCGACGGCCCCAGATCTTCAACATGCGGGTTTTCCTTGCTGGCAATGCGAGCGGCAACGATACGCCTGATCGGTGGGTGATGTGCGTGCCGGGTGCGGGATCTGGCATCTGCAGCATGCCGGCCAGCGGCCGGCACTACCGGTTCTTTTGCCGGCACTACCGGTTCTTTTTCGGCAGCGCGCGTACGTAGGACGACTTGCCATCCTTCTTCAGCTCGAACAGGCCGATCGCCGCCAGCAGGTCGCTGAGCTTGCCGTAGCCATAATTGCGCGGATCGAACGAGGCCTGGTTGCCGATCTGGCTGCCGACCGGCCCCAGGTGCGACCAGCCATCCTCGCCCTCGGCCGCAGACACCGCGCGGCGCAGCATCTTCACCAGCCGCGTGTCGCTGCGCATCTCCGCACCGCTTTTGCGCGGGCGTGCATCGTCATTGGCGACGGGCTCGTTGGATGCCTGCTCGCTCGATGCCTGCTCGGCATCCGGCACACTGGCGTGGGTCTGGCCCAGCGCTTCCAGGTAGGTGAACTTCGAGCACGCGTTGACGAAGGGTTCGGGCGTTTTCTTTTCGCCGAAGCCATACACCTTCACGCCATCGGTCAGCAGGCGCATCACCATCGGGGTGAAATCGGCATCGCTGGAGACGATGGCGAAGCCATCAAGGTTGCGCGCGTACAGCAGGTCCATGGCATCGATCACCATCGCCATATCCGAGGCATTCTTGCCCTTGCTGTAGGCGAACTGCTGGATGGGGCGGATCGCATACTCATGCAGTACCGCTTCCCACCCCTTCAGTCGCGGGCTTTTCCAGTTGCCATAGGCGCGGCGCACGTTGGCCACGCCGTAGCGCGCGACTTCGGCCAGGACCTCGTCGATCTTCGAGGCCGGCGCGTTGTCGGCGTCGATCAACAGGGCGATGCGCTTTTCCGGTTCGCTCATGGGCTCCTCTCGGGCCGTTGCCTGAACCCGAGTATCGCCGATCCGGGCGGTCGCTGACGTGACAGGTAGCCGCCGTGCGAAGATGCCAGGCGCTTCCCCCAATGCCCCCACTGGAGTGAGTCGATGAGTCGCGAGCGCGTTCCCCACCTGGTCGTTGTCGGCGGCGGTTTTGCCGGTCTCTGGGCCACCCGTGCCCTGGCCCGCGAACGCATACGCATCACCCTGGTCGACCGCCGCAACCATCACCTGTTCCAGCCGCTGCTGTACCAGGTGGCCACCGCCGGCCTGTCCGCACCGGATATCGCTGCCCCCCTGCGCCACATCCTCGGCCACCAGCGCAATGTGGAAGTCCGCCTCGGCGAAGTGGTGGCCATCGACAAGCAGGCCCGGCAGATCCGCATGGCCGATGGCAGCACGCTGGACTACGACAGCCTGCTGCTGGCCACCGGCGCCACCCACGCCTACTTCGGCAATGATCAGTGGGCCGACGATGCGCCCGGGCTGAAGACGCTGGACGATGCCATCGCACTGCGCCGCAAGCTGCTGCTGGCGTTCGAGCGTGCCGAGGCCGAGCCGGACCCGGCCAAGAAGGCGGCGTGGTTGAGTTTCGCCATCGTCGGCGGCGGCCCGACCGGTGTGGAACTGGCCGGCACCCTGGCCGAGATTGCACGCCACACGCTGCGCAATGAGTTCCGTCATATCGATCCGGCCAGCGCCAAGGTGCGGCTGGTCGAGGCTGGGCCGCGCGTGCTGTCCTCGTTCCCGGAAGTGCTTTCGCTGAAGGCGCGCCGCCAGCTGGAGAAGCTGGGCGTGGAAGTGCTGACCGGTACTCCGGTGAGCGACATCGACAGCCAGGGCTTCACGCTCGGTGACCAGTTCGTGCCGGCACGCACCGTGGTCTGGGCCGCCGGTGTGGCCGCTTCACCGCTGGCTCGCACGCTGGACGTGCCGCTGGACCGCGCCGGGCGCGTGCAGGTGCAACCGGACCTGACCCTGCCCGATCACCCGGAGCTGTTCGTGGCCGGCGACCTGGCCGCACTGAGCCAGGCCGACGGCAAGCCGGTACCCGGCGTGGCACCCGCCGCCAAGCAGATGGGCAAGTACGTGGCCGAGGTGGTCCGCGCACGCCTGCACGGCACGCCCGAGCCCGGCCCGTTCAAGTACGCCGACTACGGCAACCTGGCCACCATCGGCCGCATGGCCGCGATCGTGCACCTGGGCCGGCTGCAGCTTTCCGGCGTATTGGCCTGGTGGTTCTGGCTGGCCGCGCACGTGTTCTTCCTGATCGGCTTCCGCAACCGCATCGTGGTGCTGCTGAACTGGGCCGTGGCGTACTGGAGCTACCAGCGCAGTGCGCGCATCATCTTCGGTGATGACCAGGAAGACCGTCGGCCCCGGCGGTAGTGCCGGCCGCTGGCCGGCTGCGGCGCGGTCGGTTCCCTTTCCGCAGGAAAGGGCACTGACCCCGTCAACACCCTCCACGCATGGCGTGGCTCTAGGCTCTACTTGCTCATCGGGCCACCGGGGACCCGCCGTTTCGACCAGGTCCGGCAGAAATCCTCCTTTCTCGCAGTATCGGCAATCTGCGCGGTACTCCAATGCCGGGTGATCCAGATCGTCAATGCGGTACTGCTGAGATGCCAGCGCAGCATGCCGCGCTGTGGTTGCCGCCACAGGTGGCGCCGGGCAATCCAGAAGGCCTCCCGCTCCACTTCAGGCACCTTCTTCTTCATTCCGTCCTTGTCGAAGAACTGGGCAGTGAAGTGCCAGGGATTCATCGGCTGGTATCCCGCCCGTGGTTCACCGCTGCATGCGGCCACACCACTGGGCACGCGGTCCGCCGGCTTCGGCCGACCGTCCACCAATGCCAGCCCTAGCAGATACAGCAGGCCAGGCAGCAGCGCGATACCGGCGACCAGCACGACGACGGAGATCCATGCGTTGCCGGCGGCACGCATCGCTCACTGCGCCTTCGGTTTCGGGTACCACAGCGCGTTGACGATGACCCAGCGCTGGCCGAAGCGCCCCATGTGGAAGTAGTCGACGAACCACGGGGTTTCCAGCCGCACCGAGGCCGCGTTGCCGGTCACGTCCAGCACCGTGCAGCGGCGATCCCATTGATCCTTCGGGGTCTTCAACGCGCCCTGCTTCGTCAACGAGACCAGTTCTTCCTTCGACATCCGGCGCAGGCCGAGGCGTTCGTCGGGTGTATCGCCGAGGACCGCGCGCTTGGCCAGGTCCGGATGCAGGGAGTGGGCGACCCGCTGCGGGTCGGCCTCCAGCTGGCCATCGACGTAGTCGTGGCAGGTGGCTTCGATGGCCGCGAGGGTGGCCGGGTCGGCGGCAGAGCTCGTTGCTGCGGAAAGAGCGAACAGCAGGGCGATCGTCGACATCCGGGTCTCCAGCTCTGGGCGCGGGGCGATCATCGCATGGGCCGGGTAGCCCATCCACGCAGGGCGTGGATCTACAGAAGCGTCTCGACCGGTTCCTGCAGCCAGGCCAGCTTGCGCTCGCGGGGCTGCTGCTTGAGCTGCCACTCGGCGCGTGAGGCGGCGGCCCGGTCCGGGTATTCGCGCACGGCCAGCACGCGCAGCGGTGGCCGTGCCCGCGTGTAGCGCGCGCCCTTGCCGGCCTGGTGGGCGGCGAAACGCGCGTCCACGTCCGTGCTGATGCCGGCGTAGTAGCTGCCATCGCGGCATTCAAGCAGGTACAGGAACCACGGGCGGACGGACGGGGCCATGGCCTGGATTATGCCGTGCTGCACTGCAGCGGATATACTGGCCGCCGAATGCAGGAGAGAGGCGCCGCGCTGGCGCCCGCCGAAGGCGCAGGCTCCCATGATCGCTCAGGCCGGTGGGCTGGAATCCCACCAACCATGCATTCGACTCGCCGAGCTGGAGAGAGGTCACCGGGCACGCCCGGGACGATCCGCCGAAGGGGCACGCGGCCCATGCCGCTGAACTCTCAGGCAAAAGGACAGCGGGAGCGGCACCGGTCATCGTCATCCCGTCATTGCGCAGGCAGTGGCGGTCGTCGCGCATGGCCGGCCCCACCGCGCCCGGAGCCTGTCCCATGCTGCTGTCCATCATCTACCTCATTGCCATTTCCGCCGAAGCCATGACCGGCGCACTGTCCGCCGGCCGCCGCCGCATGGACCTGTTCGGCGTGGTCATGATCGCCTGCGTCACCGCCCTCGGTGGTGGATCCCTGCGCGACATCCTGCTCGGCCACTACCCGCTGGGCTGGGTGAAGCATCCGGAGTACCTGGGCTTCACCGTATGCGCGGCGCTGATCGCCACCTGGGTGGCGCGCTGGATGCACCACTTCCGCCGCACGTTCCTGGTGCTCGACGGACTGGGCCTGATCGCCTTCACCCTGATCGGCTGCTCGATCGCGCGCGAAGCCGGCCATGCGATGCCGATCGTGCTGATCGCCGGCATGCTGACCGGCGCGTTCGGCGGCGTGCTGCGCGACATCCTCTGCAACGAGGTGCCGCTGATCTTCCAGAAGGAGCTGTACGCGATCATCGCGCTGCTGACCGGCGCGGCGTACCTGTTGCTGCTGCACTGGGGCGTGGCCGACGCCACCGCGATCCTGTGT
The DNA here is from genome assembly GCF_059371555.1 of Stenotrophomonas sp. YJH_SMC_10. NCBI lineage: Bacteria > Pseudomonadati > Pseudomonadota > Gammaproteobacteria > Lysobacterales > Lysobacteraceae > Stenotrophomonas > Stenotrophomonas sp. YJH_SMC_10. The sequence goes on from NZ_JCAFUS010000005.1 coordinate 39,050, forward strand.
TGCCTGGGCGGCGGCTTCGCGCTGCGCCTGCTGGCGATCCACTACCGCTGGGAAATGCCGAAGTTCGTGTACCACGACGAAGTGCATTGAGGAGCGTGTTCGCCGGGCCCGCACCACCCCGGCGATGGACCTGGCGCTGTCGCTCATGCGCAGCGCCAGGCGCATCGCCGGTGCAGATGGGCCGGTCTCCAACTCCGACCGGCCCTGATCGCGGCCGCACCCCCGCAGGCGCTGGCCGCCATCCACACACGTGCCGCGCTCAGGCGGCTTCCATCAGGCCGCTTCGGACACCTTTACGTCACGACGGGCGCGCACGGCAGCAGCCAGTCGCTCCAGCACCGTCACCGTGGTATCCCAGTCGATGCAGCCATCGGTGATGCTCTGCCCGTAGACCAGCGGCTGGCCTTCCACCAGTTCCTGGCGGCCACCGACCAGATGGCTCTCGATCATCACGCCGACGATGCGCTGTTCGCCCTCTTCCAGCTGAGCGGCGATGTCGTCGATCACCTTCGGCTGGTTTTCCGGGTTCTTCAGGCTGTTGGCATGGCTGGCATCGATCATCAGCCGGGTCGGCAGCTTGGCCTTGGCCAGCACCTGGCAGGCCTCGCCGACGCTGCCTGCGTCATAGTTCGGCTGCTTGCCGCCGCGCAGGATCACGTGGCAATCCGGGTTGCCGGTGGTCGACACGATGGCGGTGCCGCCCTGCTTGGTGACCGACAGGAAGTGATGCGGATTGGACGCCGCCCCCACCGCGTCAGCGGCGATCTTGACGTTGCCATCGGTGCCGTTCTTGAAGCCGACCGGGCACGACAGCCCCGAGGCAAGCTCACGATGCACCTGGCTTTCGGTGGTACGCGCGCCGATCGCGCCCCACGCCACCAGGTCGGCGATGTACTGCGGCGAGATCACGTCGAGGAACTCGACACCGGCCGGCAGGCCGAGCTTGTTGATGTCGCGCAGCAGGCCTCGGGCGATGCGCAGGCCCTTGTCGATCCTGAAGCTGCCGTCCAGGTCCGGATCATTGATCAGACCCTTCCAGCCCACCGTGGTGCGCGGCTTCTCGAAGTAGACGCGCATGACGATTTCCAGTTCGCCGGCCAGTGCATCGCGCAGCGGCTTGAGGCGCTGGGCGTACTCGATGGCGGCGTTGGGATCATGGATCGAGCACGGGCCCACCACCACGGCCAGGCGGTCGTCACGGCCGTGCAGGATCTGGTGCAGGGCCGCGCGCGAGGCGCTGACGGTGTCGGAAGCTTCATCGTCACAGGGCAGCATCGCCAGCAGCTGGGCGGGCGGTGTCAGCGGTTCGATGGTGCGGATACGCAGGTCGTCGGTGTGCGGGGGCATTGGGGGAGATCTCCGGAACGTTGGGGGTCCCCAGCGTGGCGACATGAAAAAAGCCGCCAGGTTCGCTGGCGGCTTTCGGGAATGCGTCTGAAGCTTTCTTCAGGGTGAGCGCAGTCCTTCCTCCGCCAGTGGCTTCGGAAAGTAATACCAGTAAAAGCGGGTAGCGGCTGCGTTCATGGGATCTATTGATAGCACAGCTTTTGCGCAGTGCAAAATGTTTCATCCGCAACTGGGGACGTGGTTCAGCGAGGTGGGCTCCAGCGCTGCCTACGTGGCGGCAGCCACGCAACGTCGGTCATTTGCCATGCACTTCCACGTCCAGCAGCAGGCCTTCGTGGATGTCCGCCCAGCGCTCCAGCACGCGGTCCAGCTCCTGCCTGGCCTCGTCCAGCTGCTCGGGGTTGAGCAGGGAGCGCGTTGTATAGAGATCGGAGACCAACCGCCGCAGGGTCGCTTCCGGGATGGCCACCGACGGCCCTTCCAGCCCCGGCAACTGCAATGCCGGGCTGTCGCCAAGCGGACCGAACAGCGTGACCTGGAGCGTGCTCTGCATGATCAACTTCCCTGCGGATGGACATGGGCAATGCCCTGTTTACCGCGTCCGGGTGACCGGCGCATGTGCCATGCGCGTCCGGGGTGCAGGCGGGGGTGGCGGTATAGCGCTCGATGAAGGTGTGCGACATGCTGCTTGTTCCTTGAAGGTCCGGGGGGTGCCGGCCAGCGGCCGGCACTACCGGAGCGAGCGCAGTGCACGCTTGCGGATGTAGGCATTGGCGTCGCTGTGGTGTTCGTACTGCCAGCGCGCGCACACCGCACGCAGCCACTGCGGCTGCGTCTTGCCGGCGTCGTTGAGCCAGTTGCCCACGGAGTCCTGCACGTAGCGCTCCGGGTCGTTAGCCAGTGCTTCCAGCAGCGGCAATGCATGTTCCGGGTGCCGCTTGAACAGCGCGATATGCGTGGCCCACACGCCACGCGGGCGCAGCGCTTCGCAGGCGAAGCGGCGCAGGTACGGCGATGCTTCCTGCGTCCATGGCTGCAGGTACTCCAGCGCCTGCAGGGGTGCGGCAACAATGTCGGCACGCAGCGCCAGCCACGCCCATTCGCGCACGCCGAAGTGCGGGTCGTCAGCCAGCGGACGCATCGCCCGCAGCTTGGCCGGCAGCGTCGCGCCGGCATCGCTGCCGATCAGGTAGCAGGCCCAGCCGCGCACCGTGTCTGACACATGCGCCTGCCAACGCGCAGGATCCCCCTGCCCGGCTTCGTGCAGCAACCGCGCCGCCAGCGCCATGCGCTGGGTGATGCCCTTGCCTGAGGCATCGCGCATACATTGCAGCGCTTCCGGCTCAAGGGCAGGCGCCACCACCTGCAGCAGCGCGGTGAAATCCACGGCCAGGCACTCGGCCAGATGGGTGGCAGCGGCGCTGCCACTGTTGAGTGCACGCAGCCTTTGCGCAGGAACGGGCGTGCTCATGCTGCGGATTCCCGCCCAGTGTCCGTGTGCTGCCAGACCTTGTGCAGCAGCTGCGACAGCTGCTGCTGTTCACCCGCGTCCAGGCCGTTGAACAGGCCGCTGATCCAGTGCGTGTGCTGCTCGAACAGCGATTCGGCCAAGCGCTTTCCCGGTGCAGTCAACACGATCTGCAGACGGCGGCCATCCCCGTCATCGCTGCGACGCTGCAGCAGGCCTTCACGCTGCAGGCCATCGAGCAGGCCGCTGATGGTGGCGCGGGTCACGCCGGCACGCTCAGCCAGCAGGTGCGGCGGCAGTGCGCCACCGGCCCCGTGCAACAGGAACAGCACGATGAAGCGGCCCTCGCTGAGCCCATGCGGTGCCAGGCGCGCGGCGCAGTCGCGATCGAACGACGAGGACAACGAGAGCAGCTGAAAGCACAGGTGCAGCGGCGCGATGTTGGCGTGGCCGCGTCGCTGCGCTTCTGCCAGAAGAGCGCGGTGCTTGGCTTCGATCATCTGACGTCCGCATGTGGTTAGGCGCCTAACTATATTGCAGGATGGCTGAGCCAGGCAAAGCGGATGTGAATTTCAGCCAGTGCTTCCCAGCAGCAGGCGTGCGATCAGCCCACCGCCCTCACGGTGCAGCAGCTGCAGTTGGCCGGCATGTCGCCTGGCCACGTTGGCGGCCACGGCCAGCCCCAGCCCGGCCCCGCCGGTGGCGCGGCTGCGCGAGCTTTCGCTGCGCTGGAAGGGTTGCAGCAGGCGTGCACGGTCGGCCTCGGCGATGCCGGGGCCACGGTCCATCACATCCAGCTGCACGTCGTGGCCGACCAGGGCCACCTGCAGCTCCACGGCCCCCGCGTAGCGCGCGGCGTTGTCGATGAGATTGTCGACCGCGCGCCGCAGCAGCAGTGCATCGCCGTACCACGGCAACGTGTCCGGGCCCTGCAGCACGATGTCCACCCCGCGCAGCAGCGCCGCCTGCACGCAGTCCTCAAGCAGGGCCGCCAGATCCAGCGCGCGCATCTGCGGCGGCTGCAGTTCGCCACGTGCGTAGTCGAGCACCTGCTCGATCATCGCGTCCATGCGCTCGATGTCCGCCACCATCCGCGCCGCCTGGGGCGCGGGCGCGAACTCGGCGCGCAGGCGCAGACCGGTCAGGGGTGTGCGCAGGTCGTGCGCCACTGCTGCCAGCATGTGGGTCATCTCCTGCGCCTGCGCGCGCAGGCGTTGGCGACCGGTGCTGATCGCGGCGGCCAGCACCTGTACTTCGCGTGGGCCATCATCGGGCAACGGCACTTCGGCCTGCAGGTCGGCACGCGCACTGGCTTCGGCCAGGCGGCGCAGCGGCCGCCCCAGCCGGATCGACGCCCATGCCGCCAGCGGCGCCAGCAACACCGCGCCGCCCAACAGCGCGAGCATCACCTGCCGGCGCCAGGCGGCCAGATCGCTGTGATCGCTGCCGACCACCTGCCAACGTCCATCGGCCTGGCGCACGCCCAGTTCGAACGGCGGCCACTGCATGGCGGTCAATACCGCCGACTGCGCCTTCAGTACACCGGCCCGAGCGGTCGCATCGAGCACCGCGCCGCCCTCGATGACCTGCACGTCGGGCGCCTTGCCCTGCCCGCTCCAGACCCAGCGCACGTCCTTCGCCGGCAGTCCCATCTGCAACGCCGCCAACTGCGTGAGCCAGTCGCTGGCGCTGCCCTGCGGGGGCCCGTCCTGGCGGGCCAGATGCAGGCCCAGCGGCGCGGCCTCCCGTTCGCCGCGCAGCACCTGCATGGCCTGGTCCAGCCGCATCGGCGGTGGCGCGGGACGGGGCATCCAGCCGACCACCGCCACGCTGACCAGGGTCGCCAGCAGCAAGCTGGCCAGGGCCAGCATCGCGATCCAGCGTGCAGTGGACCACCGGCCGCTCACAGCACCTGTACCGCGGCATCGAAGCGGTAGCCTTCACCGCGCGAGGTCTGCACCAGGGCTTCGGCACCCGGCGCGGCCTGCCCGAGCTTGCGGCGCAGCCGGCTGACCGCCAGGTCGACTGCGCGATCGACCGTGTCACTGGATTCGCCGCGGCTGAGCTGCAGCAGCTGCTCGCGGCCGAGCACCCGCCCGGGCCGCTCGGCCAGCGCCAGCAGCAGGCTGAATTCACCGCGGCTGAGCACCAGTTCGCTTCCATCCGGCGCCAGCAGGCGCCGTTGTTCGGGCAGCAGCCGCCAACCGGCAAACCGCAGCTCGCTGGGCACCTGGGCGCGCAGCTTGTGCTGGCGACGCAGCAACGCGCGCACCCGCGCCAGCAGCTCACGGGGATCGAATGGCTTGGCCAGGTAGTCATCGGCGCCCATCTCCAGGCCGATGACCCGATCGGGCGCGCTGCCCATCGCAGACAGCATCAGGATCGGAATGGCCCGCGCCTGCAACCGCCGGCAGACCGAAAGCCCATCTTCGCCGGGCATCATCCAGTCCAGGATGATCACGTCCGGGCGTTCGACCTGCAGCAGCACGTCCAGCGCAGTGGCGTCCGCCGCCACGCGCACCTGGTAGCCGTGCAGCAGCAGGCAATCAGCGATGGCGTCGCGGATGCTGGCGTCGTCATCGACGACGATGACACGGGCAGAAGTACTCATGCAGGCAGTATCGGGCAGGTCTGTATCAGGACGGTATCAACACTGATATTCCTGCGATACGCCGCAGCGCGCCAATGGTCGCCCCATGATCACTGCGGAGCCTTCCCTTGCGCCTCATCCTTCTCTCCCTGCTTGCTGCCGCGCTGCCCGCGTGGGCAGCCGACGCCCCCGAGCACGTCCTGCCGATGTGGATGCAGGGCGGCCACCCGGCGGTGGCCGTCTCGCTGGACGGACGCGCCGAACCGCTGCGCTTTGTGGTCGACAGTGCCGCCGGGGCAACCCTGGTCGATGCACGCGTGGTCCGGCGCTATGGCCTGGACGATGCGCAAGCGGCAGTGTCGCAGGCCCAGGGTGCCAGCGCGAACGCGGCCCGGATGCAGCGCATGCGCAGCACGGCGTGGCAACTGGGAAGCTGGCAATTGAATGCCAGTGGCATGCAGGTCGATCTGTCCTCCCTGGCGAAAGACGATGACCCGGCGATCGACGGCTTGATCGGCAATGATCTGACCGGGCGCTGGGACACCCGCTGGGATTTCGGCCGCGAGCAGCTGGCGCTGTGGACGCCCGGGCGGTTGAATCTGGAGGGACCGGGCTGCCAGGCCAATGCACTGCCCGGGCGCAGCGCTGGCCTGCACCAGTTCGGCTTCGTCATGCTGACGCTGGGCACGCCGGGCGTTGAGGCGGTCGCCGTGGTCGATACCGGCGCGGCGCAGACCGTGCTCAATGCCGAAGCCGCCCGCGCACTGGGGCTGCGCACCGACGGCAGCGATGCACGGGTGCGCCTGCGTGCAAAGGGCACCGAAGGCCTGGGTGGCGGTGCGCAGGCCACCTGGCTGTACACCCTGCCCGGCATGAGCGGCGGCGGCTGGCAGCACCCTTCGATGGAGGTCCGGATCAGCGAACTGCCGGTGTTCAAGGCGATCGGCCTGAAGGCACGACCGGCGCTGATCCTCGGTGCCGATGCGATGCGCGGCGGCCAGGTGGACATCGGTGCGGGGGCGGCGCGGATCTGCCTGCGCCGGCCCGGCTGACCTCCGGCCCATGACGGTGGGACCTGGCTGGCGTAGCATCCGCCCGGTCCCGCCAGGAGTTCCACGCATGCGCCGTGCCGTCCTGATGTTGCTGACGCTGCTCCCGCTGGCCGTGCTGGCCGCGCCGCCTCCACTGCCCTCGCCCGCCCGCATCGATGCCGAAGCACAGCGCCTGATGCGGGCCGCCCATGCGCGCGGCATGGCACTGGCCGTGGTCGATGACGGCAAGGTCGTGCATGTGGCCGCCTAGGGTGAACGCAACGCCATGGGCGAGCCGTTGCGCACCGACACCGTGATGTACGCCGCGTCATTGACCAAGATGGCCTTTGGTCACCTGGTCGCGCAGTTGGCGCAGGACACGCCGATCCAGCTGGACGCCAGCATTGCCACCGCACTGGACAAACCGCTTCCGGCGTATCCGCCCGAACCGAAGAAGTACGCCGACTACAGCGTGCTGGCCGGCGATGCGCGCTGGCGCCAGCTCACGCCGCGCCTGCTGCTCAATCACGCCAGCGGTTTCGCCAACTTCGGCTTTCTCGAACCGGATGGCCGGCTGAAGTTCCACTTCAACCCGGGCGCCCGCTACGGGTATTCCGGCGACGGACTGATCCTGCTGCAGTTCGTGATCGAACGCGGGCGGCTGGGCCAGGACGTGGGGACGCTGATGCAGGAGCGCATCTTCGACCGCTTCGGCATGACGCGCACCAGCATGACGTGGCGCGCGGACTTCGCCGGCAACCTGGCCGACGGCTGGACCGCCGAAGGCGATACGGTGCCGCACGATGAACGCAGCCGCGTGCGTGCGGCCGGTTCGATGGACACCACGATCGCCGACATGGCCCGCTTCGCCGCCGGCTACGTGCGCGGCGACGGGCTGTCGGCTTCAATGCGCAGGGAGCTGGTGCGGCCGCAGCTGCCGATCACCACCGCCAGCCAGTTTCCCACGCTGCAGCCGGAGCTGCCTGCGGCCCGGCAGCACAAGGGGCTGGCCGCCGGCCTGGGCGTGGTGACGTTCCGCGGCCCGCAGGGCGCAGGCTTCTACAAGGGCGGCCACGACGATGCGGTGGGCAACACGCTGGTGTGCGTGGAGCGGCACCAGCGCTGCGTGGTCATCCTGGGCAACGATGTGCGGGCCGAGGCCACCTTCCCGGCACTGGTGGCGTTCGTGCTGGGCGATACGGGCGTGCCGTGGCAGTGGGAGTACGGCGCGTCGAAGGCCTTCGTCGAATGAGGGTGCGTTGACGCCTGCGTATCGCGTGCGGCTGGACGGGCGCATCCACGCATGGCGTGGATCTACCAGCGAAACCGTGCACCTGTAGATCCACGCCATGCGTGGATGCCTGCTCCGCTCAGCGCGCCTGCTCGAAGAACATCAGGTACACCAGCCGGCCATTCTCCGGGCGGTCGCCGAATGCCGGGCCGGCGGTGTGCCAGAACCAGGGCCGCAGCAGCACCAGCCGGTTGAAGCGCATCGGGATGCGCATGGTCATTTCCCACTGGCTGTCGTCGTTGCTGTCGCGCTCGATGATGTCGCGATGCATGTCGCCGCCGTTGGCATACCCCAGCGCTGCCAGTTCCGCGGCGTCCAGGGCCATGCGCTCGGTGCCTGTACGCCGGTGGCGGAAGAACTCGGTGCCGCCCTTGCAGTGCTCGGCCGCACTCAGGTAGAGGATGCCCGACCAGTGCGAGTGATCGGCGTGCACTTTCGCGCGGCCGACATCGCTGGCCAGGGTCAGCCGGAACTTGCCGTGCGACTGCAGCGGATTGACCGGCCGCAGCGGTTCGTTGACCAGCCGTGACGCCGCCTCGGCCAGGCTGTCCAGTTCCAGCCGCTGCAGAGAGTTGCGACCGGGAAATGCGCCGTCCTGTGCCGGATAGGTCAGGCCCAGCGCCGCCTGGCGCAGGGCGTGCGCGTCGGCCGGTGCAAGGAAGTCGTCAACGACGATGAACGAGGTAGGCATGACCACCGAGCGTAGCGATGCACTGCGGCGGCGGCAACTGCGCAACGAAAAACCCCGCCTTGCGGCGGGGTTCTTCTTTTGCAGCGGGAAGGGATGCCGGCCCGGGGCCGGCACCCGATACCAGGGGCGTGGACTTAGAAGTCCATGCCGCCCATGCCACCCATGCCGCCCATGCCACCGGCGCCACCCATGGCCGGCTCGTCCTTCTTCGGAGCTTCGGCAACCATGGCTTCGGTGGTGATCATCAGGCCGGCGATCGAGGCTGCGTTCTGCAGGGCCGAACGGGTCACCTTGGTCGGGTCCAGGATGCCGAACTGCAGCATGTCGCCGAACTCGCCGGTGGCCGCGTTGTAGCCGAAGCTGCCGGTGCCTTCCTTGACCTTGTTGATGATGACCGACGGCTCGTCGCCGGCGTTGGCCACGATCTCGCGCAGCGGGGCTTCCATCGCGCGCAGGGCGATCTGGATGCCGTGGTTCTGGTCTTCGTTGGCACCCTTCAGGCCGGCCAGCGCGGTGATCGCGCGCACCAGCGCCACGCCGCCGCCCGGGACCACGCCTTCTTCAACGGCTGCACGGGTGGCGTGCAGGGCGTCGTCGACGCGATCCTTCTTTTCCTTCATTTCGATTTCGGTCGAGGCGCCGACCTTGATCACGGCAACGCCGCCGGCCAGCTTGGCCACGCGTTCCTGCAGCTTCTCGCGGTCGTAATCCGAAGAGGTGTCCTGGATCTGGGTCTTGATCTGCGCCACGCGTGCATCAACGTTGGCCTTGTCGCCGACGCCGTCGATGATGGTGGTGTTCTCCTTGGAGACCTGCACCTTCTTGGCGCGGCCCAGGTCCTTGATGGTGGCCTTTTCCAGCGACAGGCCGACTTCTTCGGAGATCACGGTGCCGCCGGTCAGCACGGCCATGTCTTCCAGCATCGCCTTGCGACGGTCGCCGAAGCCCGGCGCCTTGACGGCCACGACCTTGACGATGCCGCGGATGGTGTTGACCACCAGGGTCGCCAACGCTTCGCCTTCGACTTCCTCGGCCACGATCAGCAGCGGCTTGCCGGCCTTGGCGACGCCTTCCAGCACCGGCAGCAGGTCACGGACGTTGGAGATCTTCTTGTCGTGCAGCAGGATGAACGGGTCATCCAGGTCAGCGGTCTGCGACTGCTGGTTGTTGATGAAGTACGGCGACAGGTAGCCGCGGTCGAACTGCATGCCCTTGACCACGTCCAGCTCGTTGTCCAGGCCCGAGCCTTCTTCAACGGTGATCACGCCTTCCTTGCCGACTTCCTTCATCGCGTCAGCGATGATCTGGCCGATCGACTCGTCCGAGTTGGCCGAGATGGTACCGACCTGGGCGATCGCCTTGTCGTCGGCGGTCGGCTTGGAGATGTTCTTCAGCTCGGCGACGGCGGCCGAAACGGCCTTGTCGATACCGCGCTTGAGGTCCATCGGGTTCATGCCGGCGGCAACGGCCTTGGCGCCTTCGCGGATCAGGGCCTGGGCCAGCACGGTGGCGGTGGTGGTGCCGTCGCCGGCGTCGTCGTTGGTGCGCGACGCGACTTCCTTCACCATCTGCGCGCCCATGTTCTCGAACTTGTCAGCCAGTTCGATTTCCTTGGCGACGGAGACGCCGTCCTTGGTGATGGTCGGGGCGCCGAAGCTCTTTTCCAGCACGACGTTGCGGCCCTTCGGGCCCAGGGTGGCCTTGACGGCATTGGCGAGAACGTTGACGCCGCGCACCATGCGCGAACGGGCGTCTTCACCGAAACGAATATCCTTGGCAGCCATTGCATTTACCTCATTGGTAGCGCCGGACGATGCCCGGCGGCTGGGATTTGGGGGTCAGGTTGAAACAGGTCGCGCGGAGGCTCAGCCGATGACGGCGAGCACGTCGTCTTCGCGCAGGACCTTGTACTCGACGCCTTCGCTCTTGTACGAGCTGCCGGCGTACTGGCCGTAGATGACCTTGTCGCCGACCTTCAGCGACGGCGCGCGCACGTTGCCGTTGTCCAGCGGCTTGCCCGGGCCGACGGCCACGACCTCACCCTTGGTGGACTTTTCCTTGGCCGAGTCGGGGATGACGATGCCACCGGCGGAGATTTCGTCGGCTTCGATCGGCTTGACCACAACGCGGTCGTGCAGCGGCTTGATGCTCATAGGAGACCTCTTAAGTGATTGATTGGTCTAAAAAAGTCCGGCGATGTTAGCACTCACCCCAGGCGAGTGCCAGAACCGCACGTGAAGAAACCCGACAACGTCGGGAGCAGGGCAGAGATGGAGCCCCGCGCCCTCCTTTCAAGGGTGGCATCAAAAAAATTTTTCCCGCCCGTGTCGCTTGGCGCTGGTCGGGATCCCGTCAATTTCGGTGACAAGCGTCGCACTGTCAGATATCTGACGTTCATTTACGACAAAGTGTCACTGGATCGGCCTTAGGCTCGACCGGGCATTCCCAATCACAAGGAGGAGTCGATGCGATTGCTGTCACCGCTTGCCGCGGCCTGCCTGCTGGCCCTGGCCGCTGCGCCGGCCCAGGCCGAGGTCTTCATCAATGAACTGCACTACGACGACAGCACCGCCGCCGGTGACGTCGGCGAAGCGATCGAGGTCGTGGCCACCGCCGGTGAGGACCTGTCCGGCTACCGCCTGTACCTGTACAACGGGTCCAACGCATCGGCGGCCGTGGTCTACGCCAACACGCCGGTCCCGGCCGGCACCGCCGCCGGCTGCGGCAGCGCGACCATCGCCGTGGTCAACTACCCGACCAACGGCATCCAGAACGGCCCGAACGATGGCATCGCGCTGGTCGATGCCAGCGGCAAGGTGGTCCAGTTCCTCAGCTACGAGGGCACCATCACCGCGTCCGGCGGCCCCGCCGCAGGGATGACCAGCCAGAACATCCCGGTGGCCGAGACCAACAGCACGGCACCGGGCACGTCGCTGCAGCTGACCGGCAGCGGCAGCCAGTACGCCCACTTCACGTGGGCCGAATCGGCCGGCCAGACGTTCGGCAGCTGCAACAACGGACAGACCTTCAGCGGCGGCGGCACCCCGGGCCCCAACACGCCGCCGTCGGTGTCCACCACCACCCCGGCGCAGGGCAGCAGCACCTTCCCGGCCGCCGCCGACCTGGAAGTGGTGTTCAGCGAAACGGTGAACCTGGCCAGCGGCGCCTTCGCCCTGAGCTGCGGTACCTCCGGCAGCGTGCCGCTGACCTTCCCGGCCAGCGGCCGCAGCGTGAAGCTGTCCACCAACACCGCGCTGGTGGCCGGTGAAGCCTGCCGCTTCGACATCCGCGCCGCACGCATCACCGACCTGCAGGGCGCACACCCGGCCGCCGACAGCCGCATTGCCTTCACCGTGGCCAGCACCGGCGGCAATCCGGACCCGGGCAACCCCGGCGTGCCGGCCGGCTATTACTCCAAGGTCAACACCAGCAGCCCCAGCCAGCTGCGCTGTTCGCTGCACGCCACGATCAAGGGCCATACCGCCTATCCGTACAGCGGCTCGGGCACCAGCACCTGGACCATCCTGGAAATCGCCGACGAGGATCCGAACAATTCCGGCAGGATCCTGGATGCGTATCGCAACCACAGCTACGCCAAAGTGACCGATCGCGCCGGCAGCGGCAGTGGCCTGAAGTACAACCGCGAGCACACCTGGCCGAACTCGCTGGGCTTTGCCACCACCACCGGTGACAAGGGCCTGCCGTACGCGCCGTATACCGACACCCACATGCTGTACCTGACCGACGCGCAGTGGAACGCCGATCGTGGCAACAAGCCGTTCGGCAAGTGCGACGCCAGCTGCGGCGAGCGCGCCACCGAGGCCAACAACGGCCAGGGTGGCGGCAGCGGTGGCTATCCGGGCAACTCCAACTGGGTGCGCACGCCGGACGGCAACACCGGCACCTTCGAGGTGTGGGGCAAGCGCAAGGGCGACATGGCGCGTGCGGTGATGTACATGGCGATCCGCTATGAGGGCGGCAAGGATGCGGCGACCGGCCAGTCCGAGCCGGACCTGGAGCTGACCGACGACCGCAGCAAGATCGTCAAGACCAGCAGCTCACCGGCCTACATGGGCCTGCTGTCGACCCTGATCGACTGGCACCTGTCCGACCCGCCGGATGATGCCGAGCGTGCGCGCAATGACGTGGTCTACAGCTTCCAGGGCAACCGCAACCCGTTCATCGACCACCCCGAGTGGGCCACCCCGGCCCTGTTCACCTCGGCCAAGCCGGCCACCTGCCAGCTGGCCAACTGACCGCGCAACGCAGCGGTCCACGGCCGCCGCCGGGCCCTGGCCCGGTGGCGGCCCTATACTCGACGGTCATGTCGACCGTCGATCCCGTCCTGCTGCTGTTGACCACCTGCCCGGACCGGGCCAGTGCCGAGCGCATCGCGCACGCGCTGGTCGGCGAGCGCCTGGCCGCGTGCGTGACCCGCCTCGATGGCGCGCAGTCGACCTACCGCTGGCAGGGCGAGGTGACCACCGACGCCGAGCTGCAGTTGCTGGTGAAAACCACCGCGAGCCGCGTCGATGACGCGATTGCCCGGATCGTCGAACTGCATCCGTATGAACTCCCGGAGTGCATCGCGGTCGAAGCCCGGGCCGGCCTGCCGGCGTATCTGGATTGGATCCGGGCACAGACCCGGGAGGACACTGATTGAAGACTCTGTTTGCGCGTGGCGCCGCCCTGTGCGCCCTGTTGTGGCTCTCGCTGCCCGCCTTCGCCCTGGATGAGAAGGACCTGCTGCCGGTGGACCAGGCGTTCGCGCTGACCGCGACCGCCCCCGAACGTGGCCAGGTGCAACTGCAGTTCAAGATCGCGCCGGGCTATTACCTCTATCGCCACCGCACCAGCGTCAAGGCCGACCCCGCCTTCAATGCCGGCGCGCTGCAGATGCCCAAGGGCGACCGCCACCACGACGATTTCTTCGGCGAGGTCGAAACCTATCGCGAGCGCCTGCAGGCCACCCTGCCCGGCACGCCGACCGAGGCCGCCGGCACCATCAGCCTGGAAGTGCGATACCAGGGCTGTGCCGATGCCGGTGTCTGCTACCCGCCGCAGAAGCGCGTGGTGCAGGTCACCCTGCCCGGCGCCGGCGCCGCGTCCGTGCCCCCTGCCGCGCGTACCGGTGCGGCGAACCCGTTCAACAACCCGCTGGCCGGTGCCGGCAACAGCGGCGGCCTGCGCCTGCCGGGTGCGGCCAGCAACAGCCAGGCGCTGCCGCTGCCGTCGGAACAGGCATTCGGCTTCGATGCCATCGCCAGCGATGGCAACACCCTGCTGCTGCGCTTCAGCCCGGCGCCGGGCTATTACCTGTACCGCGACCGCACCTCGCTGAAGCTGGAAGGCAGCGCCGGCGTGCTCGCCGACGCCCCGCGCTGGCCGGCCGCGCAGTCGCATCGCGACGAGCACTTCGGCGATGTCTCGGTCTACTTCAACCAGGTGGAAGTGCCGCTGCCGCTGCGCCGCACCGTCACCGACGCGGTCGACAGCACCCTGGTGGTGACCTTCCAGGGCTGCCAGACCGATGGCATCTGCTACCCGCCGATGACCCGCCGGGTCAAGCTGTCGATTCCGGCCGGCAAGCTCAGCACGGGCAGCGATCCGGCGCCAGCACGCACTGCGATGGCCAGCCCGCTGCCGGCCGCCGGTGCGCCGCGCGAATCCGCCGATGGCGCGCCGCTGCGCCTGCTGCCGACCGTGCCCAACGAGAACGCCGCCGCTACCGCTGCCGGCAGCGCGACCGCGGGCACTGCATTCGCCAACGATGCGCGCGGTGACAACGCACTGCGCACGCGGCCGCCGGTGACGACGCCGAATCCGGATCGTTCGTTCGTCTGGGTCCTGCTGCTGGCGCTGGCCGGTGGCCTGGTACTGAACCTGATGCCCTGCGTGCTGCCGATCCTGTCGCTGAAGGTGCTGAGCCTGGCGCAGAGCGGCGAAAGCCCGCAGCGTGCGCGCAGCCATGCGCTCTGGTACACGCTGGGCGTGCTGGTCGCGTTCGCGGTGATCGGTGCGCTGATGGTGGGCCTGCGCGCGCTCGGCAACGCCGTCGGCATCGGCTTCCAGTTGCAGCACCCGGGCGTGGTGGCCGCACTGGCCTACATCATGTTCGCGGTGGGCCTGAGCCTGTCCGGCGTATTCACCCTCGGCGGTGGCATCGGCAACCTGGGCCAGTCGCTGGCCAGCCGCAGTGGCCCGGCCGGTGATTTCTTCACCGGTGCGCTGGCCTGCGTGGTCGGCAGTGCCTGTGTCGGTCCGTTCATGGGCGGCGCGATCGCCTACGCGTTCATTGCCCCGCCGCTGAAGGCGATGACCGTGTTCCTGTTCCTCGGCCTGGGGCTGGCCCTGCCATTCCTGCTGATCGGCTTCGTGCCGGCGCTCGCACGCCGCCTGCCCAAGCCCGGGCCGTGGATGGAAACGCTCAAGCACGTGCTGGCCTTCCCGATGTACGCCACCGCGCTGTGGCTGCTGTGGGTGCTGGGCAAGCAGCGTGGCGTGGACGGCATGGCACTGGTGCTGGGTGGCCTGCTGCTGTTCGCCTTCGGCCTGTGGCTGTTTGAACGCAACCGCTGGACCGGCTCGCGTGCGGTGACCCTGCTCGGCGTGCTGCTGGCGATCGGTGCGCTGGTTCCGGCCTGGGGCGTGACCCAGCTGGCACCGCCGGCGCGGGCCGCACAGGCCGCCAGCGACAACGTGGTCGAGTATTCGCCGCAGTTGCTGGACCGCCTGCGCGCCGACAACCGCGTGGTGTTCGTCAACATGACCGCCGACTGGTGCGTGAGCTGCAAGGCCAACGAACGCGCGGTGCTGTCACGGCCGGAGTTCAAAGAACTGCTCAAGCGCACCAACGCGGTGTACATGCGCGGTGACTACACCAACGTCGACCCGCAGATCACCACGTTCCTGGAGGAGCACAAGGCGGTGGGCGTGCCGCTGTACGTGGTGTACGGCCCCGGCGCGCCGCCGACCGTGCTGCCGACCCTGCTGACCCAGGCGGTGGTCGAGGAAGCGCTGCTGCGCACCGCACGATGAAGTGGCAACGGCCCGCGCTGCTGTGGACAGCGGTGCTGGCCGCCGGCCTCGGCCTGTGGGCCGGGCATCGACTGTCACCCGCCCCGCCTGCACCCGCCACGCCAGCGACGGCTTCCACAGCCACTGCCGCGACGCCCACGCTGCAGGTGGGCGATCAACTGCCGGCGCTGACCTTGCCGGACCTGGCGGGACAGCCCCTCGACCTGCGCCAGCGCTTTGCCGGCCGCACGCTGCTGATCAATGTCTGGGCCAGCTGGTGTGCGCCCTGCGTGGAAGAGATGCCCGAGCTGGCGCGCTTCGCCGATGCGCAGGGCGATAACGGCGTGCAGGTGCTGGGCCTGGCGCTGGATACCGCGGACGACGTGCGCGGTTTCCTGCAGCGGGTGCCGGTGGAGTACCCGATCGTGATCGAGACCCCGGGGCCACGCGATGCCAGCGTGCAGCTGGGCAATGTGCAGGGCCTGCTGCCTTACAGCGTGCTGTTCGATGCGCAGGGGCGGCTGGTCAAGGCGAAGCTGGGGCCGTTCGCCCAGGGCGAGATCGACCGCTGGGTGAAATGAGGGATCGACAGCACCGCGCCCTGCACCTGCGGTAGTGCCGGCCGCTGGCCGGCAATTTCAACTGCGGGTAGTGCCCGCCGCTGGCCGGCAATTTCAACAGCAAAAGCAAAAAGCAGGCATTCCGTGGGATGGCGGGGCACTGCGGGTGGTCAGGACACGCCGTAACCGGACCCATCCCGTCATCCCACGGAATGCCCGCTGTTGCTGTTGCGTTGGCTGTTGCTTCCGAGATTGCCGGCCAGCGGCCGGCACTACCACGGGTGCCGGGCCGCGCCCGGCCGCTGGCCCCTGCTTGACCGCAGGCAAGGCGCCACGGAGAATTCCGCGACTAATTCTCATTTGCTGTTGCGCAGGATGCGGGCGGCAGCCTCCCGGGCCCTCCTCCTTCGATGTTCAAGAACGTCCTGTTCCAACTGCACTGGCTGCTGGGCATCACCGCCGGTGCCGTACTGGCCGTGATGGGCCTGAGCGGCGCGACGCTGTCCTTCGAGGACGAGCTGCTGCGCGCCGCCAATCCCGGCTTTGCCGAGATCGCCGCGCACCATGCCGACGGCCAGCAACCGCTTGCCCTCAGCGAGCTGGTGCCGCTGCTGCAGGTCGGCAGTGAACGCCCGCTGCAACGCCTGCGCGTGGACGCCACCGGCCAGCGGCCGTCGGTCGCACGCTTTGCCGGCGGGAAGGAACACTGGGTGTACTTCGATCCGTACAGCGGTGAGCGCTTCAGCACGCTGCGCGGACAGGCGTTCTTCGACTTCGTCGAGGATCTGCATCGCCACCTTGCCGCTGGCGACCGCGGCAAATGGGTGACCGGCGGCTGCGCCATCGCCCTGCTGTTCTTCACCTTGTCCGGGCTTTACCTGCGCTGGCCACGGCGCTGGTGGCACTGGCGCAGCTGGCTGGCGATCGAGTGGAAACGCAGCGGCCGCGGCTTCCTGTGGAGCCTGCACTCGGTGCTTGGCACCTGGGTGCTGCTGATCTACCTGATGAGTGCGCTGACCGGCCTGTGGTGGTCGTTCGACGGGTACCGCAGCGCTGCCAATTCCCTGCTGGGCGTCGCGCCGGCCGCCAGGCACAAGGTCGATCCCGATGCCGCCCTGGACCTGGAGCGCATTGAAACCACGCTGTACGCCCTGCCCGGCGTGCGCACCGGCTACATCGACCTGCGCCTGCCGGAGAAGCCGGGGCAGGCACTGAACGTGCGGGTGATGGCCGGTGATCCATCGCAGCGCGGTGGACAGCATGACCGCGCACACGACGTGCTGCAGCTTGACCCGGCCACGGGTGCGGTGCTTGAGGCGCGCCCGTATGCACGCCAGGGCGCGGGCGGCCAGCTGGCCACGAGCGTGTTCGCGCTGCACTCGGGCAGTTACTTCGGGCTGCCCGGGCGTGTCGTGGTGATGCTCAGCAGCGCAGCCATGAGCGTGTTCTTCATCACTGGCTGGCTGCTGTACCTGGATCGCCGTCGCAGCCAGCGCCTCGCGCGAGGGTTGCGCCAGTCGCTGACACCGCCGGTCGCCGACGGTGAGGGCACCCCGTGGCTGGTGCTGCATGCCAGCCAGAGTGGACTGGGCGAACAGCTGGCGTGGCGTGCGGCCGCGCAGCTGCAGGCCGCTGGCCAGCCGGTACAGGTGCTGCCGCTGGCTCGGATCGACGCCGCCCAGCTGCAGCAGGCATCGCAGGCGCTGCTTGTGCTGAGTACGTTTGGCGATGGCGAGCCACCGGATGCAGCGCGGCGCGCGGCACGCCAGCTGATGGCGCAGACACCGGACCTGTCGGGCCTGCGGTTCGGCCTGCTCGCGCTGGGGGACCGCCAGTATCCGCGTTACTGCGGCTTCGGCCGCCAGGTCGATGGCTGGTTGCTCGACAACGGCGCGCGCCCCCTGTTCGAACGCATCGATGTCGATGCTGCGGCCGTTCCGGCCCTGCGCCGATGGCAGCAACAACTGGGCGCGCTGACCGGCATCGTCACCGATGACAGCGTGCTGCCCGCTGCCACGCAGATGCATGAGTGGCGACTGCTCGGGCGCGAACGCCTCAACCCGGGCAGCCTCGGCGGGGCCATCTGGCGTGTGCGCCTTGCGGCGCCAGGCACGGTGCAGTGGCAGGCCGGCGATATCCTGCATATCGCGCCCCGCCACAACGCGCAGCATGCCAGTGCCGTGCTGGAGGCACATGGGCTGGATCCGCTGCTGCCCCTGCTGGAGGACGGCCAGCCGCGCACGCTGCTGGCACTGGCCAGTGAACGCGAACTGCCCGGCGCCGACGCCGCACTGGCGGTGCAGGACCCTGGCCTGTGGCTGTCCGGATTGCCGCTGCTGCCAGGGCGCGAGTATTCGATCGCATCCGCGGCCGACGATGGCGTGGTGGAGCTGGTGGTGCGGCTGGTGCATGACACGTCCGGCCGTGCCGGGCTCGGATCGGGATGGCTGACGCTGCATGCGCCGATCGGCGCCAGCATCGTCGCCCGGGTGCATCGCAATCCCGGTTTCCATCGCCGGGGCGATGCGCCGATGGTGCTGGTCGGCAACGGCACCGGTATTGCCGGCCTGCGCAGCCTGTTGCGCGAAGCCGCCCATGCCGGCGAGCACGGGCACTGGCTGTTGTTCGGCGAGCGCCAGCGGGCACACGACTTCCTGTTCGCCGACGAGATCGAGGCCTGGCAGGCGCAGGGCCATCTGGCGCGGGTGGACCTGGCGTTCTCGCGCGATGGCGACGGTGGTTATGTGCAGGACCGCCTGCAGGCGGCCAGCGATACGCTGCGCGACTGGCTGCAGCGCGGCGCGGTGATCCATGTCTGCGGCTCGCTGCAGGGCATGGCCGAAGGTGTGGACCAGGTACTGCGTGGCGCGCTGGGCGAGGACGCAGTGGAAACGCTGCTGGAAAGCGGACGCTACCGCCGCGACGTGTACTGAACGATTCGGTGGTGCCGGCCAGCGGCCGGCACCACCGGCAGAGTCAGGCCGCCGCGCGCGCCTGTGGCATCGACTGCAGGCGGAATGCGCCCACTGCTTCGGCCAGGGCATGCACCTGCGCCTGCATCTGCGCCGTCGAGGCACCGGCCTCTTCCACCAGGCTGGCATTGCGCTGGGTGCTGGCTTCCATCTGCACGATGGTCTGCTTCACCTGCGCAATACCTGCATGCTGGTCCTGCGACGCACGACGGATGCCGGCAAGCAGATCGGCCAGCTGCTGCACGCTGCCGACGATCTCCCCCATGGTCGCGCCGGCCTGCCCGGCCTGAAGGTTGCCTTGGCCGGCACGCGCCACTGAATCTTCGATCAGCCCCTTGATCTGCTTGGCCGCCTCGGCACTGCGCTGCGCCAGCAGGCGCACTTCTGCAGCCACCACGGCGAAGCTTCGGCCCTGCTCGCCGGCGCGCGCCGCTTCCACCGCCGCGTTCAGGGCAAGGATGTTGGTCTGGAAGGCAATGCCATCGATCAGCTGGGTGATGTCGCCGATCCGCCGCGAGGCCTCGCTGATGCCGTGCATGGTCGCAACCACCTGCCCAACCGCCTCACCACCACGCCGGGCCACTGCCGCCGCGCCCTGGACCAGGGCATCGGCGCGACCGGCGGCGTCGGCAGTGCGGCCCACGGTATCGGTCAGCTCATGCATCGAGGCGGCGGTCTCCTCCAGATTGGCGGCCTGCTGTTCAGTGCGCTGCGACAGGTCATGGTGACCGGCAACGATCTCGCCGACACCGGCATCGAGGCTGGAGGCTGCCTGCTGGATGCGGGTGACGATGTGGCCCAGCTGCGCGACGGTGGCGTTGGCATCGTCGCGCATGCGCGCGAACACCCCCTGCAGTTCTCCTTCCATGCGCACGCTCAGATCGCCACGGGCCAGTGCGGCCAGCAGCACCTGCAGGTCGCCGAGATTGCTTTCGAAGGTGGCCAGCAGGCGATTGATGCTGGTGGACAGCGTGCGCACGAAGCCCTGCTTGCCGTCCAGCCCGATGCGGCCGTGCAGGTCGCCCTGTGCGGCGGCATCGACCAGCGCTGCCACTTCGGTCTCCAGCAGGGTTTCCAGCGCACGGCTGCGCCACTCCACTGCCACGCCGAGGAATTGTCCTTCGTCGATGATGGCATTGGCGATCAACTGGTAGCGGACGCCGGCATGGCTGATCTCGCGCTCCTCGCGCTGGCGCATGCCGGCCAGGCTGGCCAGCGCCGGATGCAGGCGCACGGCTTCGCCGCCAAGCAGCGCTTCGGCCGGGCGTTCCAGCTGCTGCAGCAGCGCCGGATTGGCATAGGCCACCCGGCCTTCGGCATCGATCACCATCAGGCCGGCCTGCGCACTGTCCAGTGCCTGGCGCACGCGGGTGTTGCCGCGCGCCACGGCACGCTCGGTCTCGATGCGTGCGCGCAGGCGCTGCTGCATCTCCACCAGGCGCTGGGCCAGCTGGCCGATCTCATCGTTGGCGTTGTACACACGCAGCGTGGTGTCCAGGCGGTCGTCGGCGATGTCGCTGGCGAAGCGCAGGGTGTCCTGGATCGGCTGGCGCACCGCCCGCCGCACCAGCACCAGGCTGGTGATCAGCACACCGGCAACCAGCAGCAGGGTCAGCGCGAACAGTACGCTCATGGCGCGGGCCCCGGCCTGCTGGCGCGCCTGTGCATGGGCCAGCGCGGCGACCTGCGCCTGCTGGAACGCGGCCAGCGCCGGGGCCACGGTGGCAGCGGTATCCAACAGCGACTGCGCCTCCACGTCCAGGCCAACGCGGGCAGCGGTGTATGCCAGCACGGCGGCCTGATACGCCTCCATCCCGCTGCGCAGGGTGTCCTGCGCATCGGTGGGCAGGCCCGCCAGCGCGAGGTCGAACGGCAGCTTTTCCTCGCTGGCGCGGTCGGCGTGGGTGGAATCCCCGTCGAGCAGCAGCAGCGCTTCCTGGCGACGCATCTTCTGCAGGGACAACGCCAGCGACGGCCGTTGCAGCGCATCCACCTGTGCCTGCAGGGTGTCGGCCGCCTGCTGCAGTTGCGCGGCGAGGCCCGCATCACCACGCCCCATCTCATCGACCCGTTCGAACAGGGCAGCCACACCCTGCGAAAACGCGCCGGCGGCCTCGGTCAACGCCTGCAGCGCCTTGCGCCGCCCGGCATCCATCGGCATCGCGCGCAGCGCCTGCAGATCGAGCTGCAGCGCTTTCTGCGTAGCCAGCAGCTGCGCGCGGTCGGCATCGTCGAAACTGCGCGCATACTGGGTCTGCAGACGGCGCGCCTCGGCCACCCGCGTAGCCAGGCTCGCGGCCAGGTCGCTGCCGCGCTGGTAGCTGGCCTGGCTGCGCGCCGCCTGTGCGCTGGCATGGCCGGTCCAGGCGTAGACGGCGGCGATCGCAACCAGGCCCAGGCCGCACACCCACAGCGTGGCCTTGAGCTTGTTGGCCACGCTGAGCCGGTGCGGTTGCAGCCACAGCAGCAGGCCGGGGGATGCCGAGCGCAACGCGGCAAGGCGCGTGCGCACGGACCGGAGGTGGGGGACAACGGCCGACATGACAGACTCCAGGCGGAAAGACGCACCTGTATCGGCCTGAACCTGAGCGACTTTAGGGCATTTTCCTCCCAGCGCCACCGGCGGCGGGGGACGCGCTCTTTGTACCGGGCACAGGCGACGGCGGCATGACACCGCCGCCGCGCTTGACCTCAACCCCGGTTGCGGGAGCACAGTGGACCTCCCCTCCCCCCCGGTGACTGCATGACGACGCTCGATGTCCCCCGCTACCTGCAACGCCTGGAGCTGGATGCGCCGCCACCGCTGACGCTGGCGGGCCTCACCCTGCTGCAGCAGCGCCACAATGCGCTGCTGCCGTTCGAGACCCTCAGCTGCCTGTTGCGCGATGCGGTGCCGATCGACCTGGACAGCGTGCAGCGCAAGCTGCTCGACGACCGCCGTGGCGGTTACTGCTTCGAACTCAATGGCGGCCTGCTGGCGCTGCTGCAGGCGTTGGGATTCGATGCGCAGCCGTTGAGCGCGCGCGTACTGCTGGCCGCCCAGGACGGCGAACTGACCGCGCGCACCCATCTGCTGCTGCGCGTTGAGGTGGACGGCGATGACTGGCTGGTGGATGCCTGTTTCGGCAGCCTCACGCCGACCGTGCCGCTGCGCCTGCATGATCCAAAGCCGCAGGCCACGCCGCACGAGCGCTATCGGCTGCGGCGACTGCCCGGTGACGGTGATTTCGTGCTGTCGGCCGAATCCAGCGATGGCTGGCGGGCGATGTACCGCTTCGACCTGCAGGCACCGGCACCGATCGACAACGTGGTGGGCAACTGGTACGTGTGCACGCATCCCGATTCCAGTTTCCCCGGCCAGCTGCGCGCGTCACTGACCGGGCCGGACTGGCGACGCACCATCGGCAGCGGCAACTACACCGAATACCGCCCCGGGCAGGCACCGGACAAGCGCCCGCTGCATGATGTTGGCGACGTGCGCGAGGTATTGCAGCAGCGCTTCGGCCTGCGGTTGCCGGACGATCCACGGCTGGATCCGGCGATCAACGACTGGCTGCAGCGTTCGCGCGCCGCGACGATGTAGCGGATGCACGCGCAGCGTCGTGCCATGCCTGGCGGGCGGCGTCATCAACAGCCGCCGGGCATGGGCTCGGCGCTACGGCATCCTGCGCGCCTGCAGCGCAATCCGGTTGCCTTCGCTGTCCACTATCTCGGCCACGCGCCAGTGGCCGGCATCGGCCGGGCCGAAGCGCAGCCCCGCGCCCGCCGTCAGCGCGCGGCCGAGGCTGGCGTCCAGGTCAGCAACCCCGATGTAGATGCGCGCCCCGTGCTCGGACGACTGGTAGTCGGCTCCCTGCACCAGCGCCATGCTGGCGCCGGCGGCCTCGTCGGCAAACGGCAGGTAGGCCATCCTGCAGTCATGCAGCAGGATTGGGGCGTCCACCACCTGCAGCCAGTGCTGGTAGAACGTGATGGCCCGGGCCAGGTCACGGACCGGTATCTCGACGTGCAGAAGCGGATTCATGCGCGCAGCTTAGCCGGATACTGACACTCCCTTGCAGGGCAGCGCTGGCATGCTGGACGGCCCCTTCCCTGCGGAGTCCTGCATGTCCCTGGCCGAACACCGAAGTGCGCTGGCACCGCTGGGCTTTCTGCGCGTGGCCATCAACCTGGGCAATCCGGTCCTGGCGCAGGGCGATGCGCGTTCACCCCGCGGGCCGTCACTGGAACTGGCCACCGCACTGGCGCAACGCATCGGCGTGCAGGCACGCTTCCGCTGTCACGACGCCGCAGCCTCGGTGGTCGCTGCAGCCAGCGAGGATGGCTGGGACCTGGCCTTCCTGGCCATCGATCCGGCGCGCGCCGACCGCATCGCCTTCAGTGCGCCCTACGTCGAGATCGAAGGCACCTACCTGGTGCGTGAGGACAGCCCTGCACGGCAGGTTGACGACCTTGACCGCGAGGGCCTGCGCATCGCGGTCGGGCGCGGGGCGGCCTACGACCTGTTCCTCAGCCGCGAACTGCGCCACGCCACGATCGAGCGGGCCGAGACGTCGGCAGCGGCGATCCGCCTGTTCGCGCAGCAGCGCCTGGATGCCGCCGCCGGCGTGCGCCAGCCGCTTGCCGCCTGGGCGCAGGCACACCCGGGCCATCGCGTCCTGGCCGACCGCTTCACCGCGATCCAGCAGGCCGTGGCGGCGCCGGCTTCGCGCCCGGCCGAAGCGTTGCAGGCCCTGTTCGACGAGGTGGAGGCGATCAAGGCCGGCCCGTTGCTGGAAGCCGCGTTCGGCCGTGCCGGGCAAGCGGTGACGCTGGTCCGATGACGGTAGCGTCGAGCCATGCTCGACGTTACAAGCGCGCGTTTTCCATGTGCCGCACGTGCTCGTCGGCCTGTGCGTGCAGCCAGTCGCGGAAGGCAAGGAAGCCGCGATGACGGGCAGACCGCTGCGGATAGACCAGCCAATGGGGCCAAGCCGTTTTCAGGCGCTGGCTGGACAGTGCCACCAGCTGGCCGGAGTCCAGCAGCAGGCGCGCGCGCGTCACCCGCCCCAGCGCCACGCCTACCCCGTCCAGTGCCGCGCGATGGTGCGCCTCCGAATCATCCAGAACCGCCACAAAACGCGACGGAGGGCGCTGACCGCTCAGTGCAAACCATGCGCCCCACGCACCATCGGGGTCTCCCAGCAGCGGCCATTGGTTCAGCGGCACCCGGTCGGTCCCTCCCATGCGTTCGATCAGCGCCGGGCTGGCCATCGGCAACAGCCACTCATCGAACAGCGGTTCCACCACCAGGCCCGGCCATTGCCCGCTGCCCAGCCGCAGGGCCGCGTCGAACTGGCGCTGCCGCTCGAAATCGACCAGGCGTTCGCTGGACTGCAGATTGATCTCGATCTGGGGGTGTGCTGCCACGAAGTGTCCCAGGCGCGGCACCAGCCACGCCGAGGCCATCGACGGCACCGCACTGATCGTCAGCACGTGTTCGGCGCGCGCGGCATAGGGTTGGAAGGCTTCGTTGATCGCATCCAGATGCGGGCCCACCTGTTCCAGCAGGCGCTGGCCCTCCAGGGTGAGGGTGACGCCACGCGGCTGGCGGACCAGCAGCGGGTGCCCCAGGCGCTCTTCCAGCTGGCGCATCTGGTGGCTGAGGGCGCTGACGGTCAGGTTCATCGCCGCCGCCGCGCGCGACAGGTTGCCCAACCGTGCGGCGGCCACGAAGCCCTGCAGGGCGTGAAGCGGGGGACGGGACATCCGGCTTGAATTCCTCTCAAGGCTAGCTTGCGGAAATGTCGCTTTTTCGGCCCCCATGCTGCCCGTATCGTGCAGTCCACTCAAGTGGAGGCACGCTCATGAACATCTTCGGCAGCCTGTTGTTCCTGCACGGCCATGTGACCAACGCTGAACTGGCGCGGCAGCTGGCCAGCCCGTCTCCGGCCCCGCCGCGGCATGCACCGCAGCCGTCCGTGCCAGCGCCACGCCCGCGCTCCCGCTGAGGCCGTTCGCTCAGCGGACATACCAGCGCTGAACGTGTTCGGGCAGCCACGGCATCGGATCGATGTCCAGCGCCCGCACTCCGTCCAGCGTGTCGCGCAGGGCGCGCTCGCCCGGCCCGCCGGGCATGCGCAGGCCTTCGTCTTCCGGCAGCTGCACCGCCGCCCAGTCGTGCAGCCGGTCCAGGCGCAGTTCCCATGCGGCCCGCAACCATGCCCGCAGCGGGTAGCAGCGGTAGCCCTGGTCGTTCAACGCCTCGACGGCGATCAACAGTGCCTGGTTGGCACCGCGCACCCACTCTGTGTGCCCGCCGGCCTTGTCGTGCACCGTCATCGGCGCCGGCGCGCGGTGTGCCTTCAGCGGCGTGCGCAACCGGAGCTCCAGGTCGCGGGCCTCGCGCTCGTTCTCGGCCTCCACCAACAGGCCCGCATCGAGATCGAAGAACTCGAACCAGCGCCGGTGCAGTGCAGTGATGCGCCCCAGCGGATCACGGGAGAAGCCGATCTTCGCGTAATCCTCCCATGCGCAGGGGAAGACATAGGCAAAGACCCGGCCGTCGGTACGGATATCCGCGTGCATGTGCGCAGGCTGCCTGTGCTGCAGCCCGGACGCAACCGGGCGTTACCGTGGGCGCGGCAGGCCTTCCTGCACCGCGGCCGTCAGGTCCGCAACGGCCGCAGGCCGCGCTTCGATGGTGCAGCTTCATGCAGCCGCAGCGGACTATCCTTGCCGATCGCCCCTGTCATCGGCCATTGCCATGCCGTCTCCTGCGCCTGCACACCTGCCGGTCTCATCGATCACGCTCGAGGCCGGCTCCTTGGCGGTGATCCACCAGCACCATGCCGACACCGCGCGCCAGCCGGCATCGCTGACCAAGCTGATGACGGCCTACGCCACCTATGCGTGCGTTGAAGGGCGCGGGCGCTGCTGGGACGACGCCGTCACCATCGCCGCCGAGGATGTGCATGCCGTAGCCGATGATGAAACACGCATGGGCCTGGTCCCGGGCGAAACGATCACGCTGGCGCGCCTGCTGGAAGGGCTGATGGTCGTCTCCGGCAATGATGCCGCGCTGGCGATCGCGCGCCACCTGGACGGATCGCAGGCCGCATTCCTGCAGCGCATGAACCACCACGCGCACCAGCTCGGCCTGCGCAGCACCTGGTTCGCCAGCGTCTCTGGCATCACCACGCCGCATCACGCCTCCAGCGCGCGCGACATGGCGGTGCTGGCCGCCTGCCTGCTGAACGATCATCCGCAGATACTGGCGATCACCGCGCAGCGCGCGTTCGCGCATCGCAGCGTCAACCGCAGCAACCAGAACGCCCTGCTTGGCGAGGACGGCGTGGATGGACTGAAGACCGGCTATACCCGGGCCGCAGGCTTCTGCCTGGCGGCGACCGCCTGCCGGCCAGTACCTGGGCGGGAGCAGCCAGTGCGCCTGGTCACCGTGGTGCTGGGCTCCGGAAGCCGCGACGCGCGCGACGCGCTGGTGCGCGACCGCCTGGCCGCAGGATTCGCTGCACTGGCCACCGCCTGAGCGGCGGTGCGCCTCAGCGCCGCTTGACCGTGGCCACGATCAGCCGCTGCAGCTCGGCTTCGGCGTTGGCCTTGTCCAGCGCGCCTGCCATCACGCCCTCCGACAGGGTCTCGGCGGCGCCGAGGATGGCCCAGCGCCCCGCCAGCGGCACGGTGCCGTCGGCGGCGAACGGCCCCAGCCAGACCTGGCAGTTGTCGATGAAGTCCTGCTGGTAGCGCCGACGTACCTCATGGAGTTCCGGCGCGCCCACCAGCGCAGCGAGGATGCCCTGCACTTCACTGCCCTGGCTGAGGACGCAGTCGATGTAGCCGGAGGCGATGGCCGCCGCACGATCGGCCAGTTGTGCCCTGGCACGGCCGATACGCTCGTGGAAGACCACGGTCTGCCGCCCGTCATAGTCATCGTAGAGCGCCGCCAGCAGTCCATTGCGGGTCACGAAGTGATCGTAGGCCACCGGCTTGGTCACACCGGCCGCCTCGGCCAGCCGCCCCAGCGTCAATGCGTCGGTGCCTTCTTCGCCGATCAGCGACCAGGCCACGTCCAGCAACTGGCGGGCGCGTTGCTCGCGGGTCAATCGGCGGCGCGTGGGGGCGGCGTGGGCGGGCATCGGCGGAACACGGCGATCAGTGCGTCGGAGCCCCGATTTTACGGCCGATCGCCAACGCGGTCTGCAGATGCGCGTCAGCCGCACCGGTATCGGCGTCCAGCAGCAGATCGGACGACAGCACCGGCGCACCGCAGTAATCGAAGATGCCCCTGTCGATCTGGGTCTTCATCGCCGCAGCGTAGCCACGGCGTTCGACCATCTCCGCGCCGGCGCCGCCGAGGGCCACCAGGTGCACGCGCAGCCGCTGCAGCTTCTTCTGCACTTTGCCGTCGGCGCCATCCTGGTAGGCCCAGCCCTGGGTGAAGACGCGGTCGATCCATCCCTTCAGCACTGCCGGCAACGACCACCAGTACAGCGGATAGACCAGCACCAGCGCATCACTGGCATCCAGCCGAGCGTGCTCGGCCGCGACATCGGCAGGCACCGCGCCGGTGCCGCGGAACAATGCCTGGTCGTGGCGGTTGAAGCGCGGATCGAAGCCTTCGGCGATCAGGTCGGCGTAGGCCACGGTGTTACGGCTGTCGGCGCCGCAGATGGCGTCGCCGATGCGATGCGCGATCGCGTGGGTGAGTGAACCGGGTTCCGGGTGGGCAATGACAATCAGGCTGTGCATGAGGTGCTCCGCAATCAATACCTACCAATAGTAGGTAGCGGATCGCGGGATACCAGCGTCATGCGTGGGATGCTGTTTTCGTGTCCGCCGTATAGTGCGTCGATTGCCCGGAGGAGGTTCGAGGATGCACGCACGCCTGTCTGCGCTGTTGCTGGCCCTGCTGTGGGCCGTGCCCGCATGGCCGGCCCTGGCCGGTGAACTGGGCCCGGCCGAATCGGCCGCCCTGCGCCAGGATGCGCAGGCGATGATGGCGGCATTCGCGCGCGGCGACACCGACCTCATCATCGCGCGCACCCATCCCAGCCTGAAGCAGCTGGCCGGAGGCAACGAGGCCTATGCACAGATGGCCCGCGACACGGTCAAGGCGCTGCGCAGGGCCGGGGTCAGCGTCATCAGCGATGAAGCCGGTGTACCGGGCCGCACCTACGCGGCCGGCGACGAAGAAGTCTGCTTCGTGCCGCGCCGGTCACTGCTGCGCGTGCGCGAAGCACCGATGCGCAGCACCTCGTTCCTGGTCGCCGTGCGCCGCACCGGTACAACGCAATGGCGCTACCTGGACGGCGCGGCGATGCTGGACAACCCGGCACTGCTGCGGCAGCTGCTGCCGGCGCTGGAGCCGGGCGTGCCGCTGCCCAGCGGTGGGATGGAAGCGCTGTAGTCGTATGCGCGCGTCCCTCCACGCACGGGGTGGCTCCGTTGCAAGCCTGGGCGTGCGTCAGCGGAACAGCGCGTTCAACGCCGCGCCCGAAGCCGCCTGCTGCAGGCCATCGAAGCGGCCGTCCTGCATGATCGGCTCGACGGCCTGCATCAGCCCACCCCATGCCGCGCGCGCCAGCGCACCGCCCAGGCTGATCCGGCGCACGCCGAGGTCGGCCATCTCCTGCAGGCGCAGCGGTGTCGGTCCCCCCACCAGCAGGTTCACCGGCGTCGAGCCCGCAGCGGCGACCACGGCACGGATCTGCTCGCGCGTGCTGATACCCGGGGCGTACAGCACATCGGCGCCGGCCTCGGCATAGGCGCGCAGGCGCCGCAGGGTGTCCTCCAGGTCGGGCACGCCAACGAAGAAATTCTCGGCGCGCCCGACCAGCAGCACGTCGGCCCCGGCACGGTCGATGGCCGCACGGGCGGCGCGCAGTCGCTCCACTGCCTGGTCGATCGGACGCAGCGGTGCATCGGCCACGCCGCTGGCATCCTCGATCGACAGCGCCGCGATACCGGTGTCGATGGCCGCCGCCACCGCCTCTTCCACTGCCTGCGGCGTTGCGCCGAAACCATCGCCGAAGTCGGCATTCAACGGCAGCGACGTCGCCGCCGCCATCAGGCGCAGATGGGCCAGCGTGGCCTGCAGCGAAACCGCGCCATCCGGCCGCCCTTCGCTCCAGGCACAGCCGGCGCTGGTCGTCGCCAGCGCCTGGAAGCCTTGCCGCTGCAGGTAGCGGGCGCTGCCCACGTCCCACGGATTGGGCAGCACGAAACAACCGCGCGCATGCAGCTGGCGGAAACTCGCGCGCTTGCGCTGGGTGTCGGCATCGAGCGGGGTCATGGCGGGCTCCTGGGCGGCAGTCCTGCACCCTAGCCCGCCCCGCGGCGGCACTCAATCACGGCGTGGGCCAACCTGCATGAGGTGATGCCGCCTGCTTATTGGACGCCGCCGGGTGCACTGCCCGAGCGTGCTTGCCTGCCCTACAGTGCCCCACGGAGCCCCGATGCACCCGGACCCGCAGCCCCTGATCGACGCCAGCGACGATGACGCCCGCTGGGCCGACCTGCTCTCGCCAGCGCGCCGTCGCCTGATCGCGTCGGCCGGGCTGGCCGCTGGCGGCCTGGCCAGCGCGTCGGCCGCCAGCGCGGCCCCGCGCAGTGACAGCGCCGCGAACACCACCGAACCGGGGCGCCCCGGATTCCGCGCCATCGTCCCGCCGCCGGCGAAGGGCCGCAGTCCCTGGGGGCTGGCCACGGCCAGCGAACCGACCCCGCGCCCGGCCAGCGTGCGCCCTGGCGAGGCCACGCTGCCCACGGCCCCGCGCGCCTACACCGACATCAAGAGCTACCACGCGCATATCTACTTCGACGAAGACAGCTTCGAGAAGGCCGCACTGCTGCGGCGCTGGGCCGCCGAACGCTTCCCGGTGGAACTGGGCAACTGGAACCTGGAGCCGCGCGGCCCGCACGTCACCCCGTCGTTCTATTTCGGCTTCACCAACGACCTGCTGCCGGTGCTGGTGCCGTGGCTGCAGCTCAACAGCCTGGGCCTGACCATCCTGATCCACCCCAACACCGGCGATGGCCGCGCCGATCATCTGTACTACGCGTTGTGGGTGAACCGCGCGCAGCCGGTGAACGCCTACAACTGGCCGGTGCCCAGACCCGGCGAACGCGAGCCGCTGGAGGAAGTCTTCCCGAACGTGGTGCCGACCGTGCCGCTGGAGACGTGAGCGGGTGCGTGACGGCGGCGGTGGGTGGTGTGCAGCGCACCTTGGGCTGCCCCTCGGTGGGTGCGTAGCGTGCTGCGCACCGAACTTCCTTCATCCACGCATGGCGTGGATCTACTGATCGGTGGTCTCATCCACGCATGGCGTGGATCTACCGCATCGCGGCCCATGGCGACATCAGTCTTCTCCCCGCCTGCCGCCATCGTCGGCCTACGTGCATGCATCGGCCACCTGCCCGGCGTTCAGCGCGCCTTGATCCGGCGCTCGGCATACGGCCGCAAGCCCTTCGGCGAATTTCAAACGATCGATTGAAACGCTGCAAACTTCGCCGAACTGGACAGCATCCGCCGGTTCCGCCAGACTGCCGCCCTTTCCCGTCTACCGGATCCCATGGCGAAGCTGCTGGTCCTGCACGGCCCCAACCTCAACCTGCTCGGTACCCGCGAGCCGGAGGTCTACGGCCACACCACGCTGGCCGACATCGACCAGGCCCTGGCGACCCAGGCTGCCTCCGCCGGGCACGCGGTGGAAAGCCTGCAGTCCAACGCCGAGCATGTCCTGGTGGACCGAGTGCAGGCCGCGCGCAACGACGGAACCGCGTTCATCCTGATCAACCCCGCCGCCTTCACCCACACCTCGGTGGCCCTGCGCGATGCGCTGGCGGCGGTGGCGGTGCCGTTCATCGAGATCCACCTGTCCAACCCGCATGCCCGCGAACCGTTCCGCCAGCACAGCTACTTCAGTGACAAGGCGGTGGGCGTGGTATGCGGCTTCGGTGCCGACAGCTACCGCTACGCGATGGACGCGGCGTTGCTGCGCGTATCCGCCACCTGATTGTCGACCCGGGCGCCCTCGGCGCTCTCCTCACCTAGATAGAAACCAAAGAGGCCCTCATGGATCTGCGCAAAATCAAGAAGCTGATCGACCTGCTGGAAGAGTCGAACCTGGCTGAAATCGAAATCAAGGAAGGCGAAGAGTCGGTGCGCCTGTCGCGCGCCCCGGTGGCCGGCTATGCCGCCCCGGTCGCCGCGCCGGTGTATGCCGCTCCGGCCGCCCCGGCGCCGCAGGCGATGCCGATGCAGTCGCCGACCGAAGCCTCCACCGGCGGCAGCGCCAAGCCGGGCCCGGCACTGCCGGAAGGCCACGTGCTGCGCTCGCCGATGGTCGGCACCTTCTACGCCTCGTCCGCCCCGGACAAGCCGGCCTTCGTCACCGTGGGCCAGCAGGTCAAGGAAGGCGAAACCCTGGCCATCATCGAAGCGATGAAGATGTTCAACCCGATCGAAGCCGACACGTCCGGCACCATCGTTGCCATCCTCGGCGAGAACGGCCAGCCGGTGGAATTCGACCAGCCGCTGTTCGTGATCGGCTGAGGGGCGCGCCATGCTCGACAAAGTCGTCATCGCCAACCGAGGGGAGATCGCGCTGCGCATCCTGCGCGCGTGCCATACCCTCGGCATCCGCACGGTGGCCGTGCACTCCACGGTCGACCGCAACCTCAAGCACGTGGCCATGGCCGACGAGTCGGTCTGCATCGGCCCGGCGCCGTCGCCGCAGAGCTACCTCAACATCCCGGCTCTGATCGCGGCAGCGGAAGTCACCGATGCCCAGGCCATCCACCCGGGCTACGGCTTCCTGTCGGAGAACGCCGACTTCGCCGAACGCGTGGAAGAATCCGGCTTCATCTTCATCGGCCCCAAGGCCGACACCATCCGCATGATGGGTGACAAGGTCGAAGCCATCCGCGCGATGAAGGCCGCGGGCGTACCGTGCGTGCCCGGCTCGGGCGGCCCGCTCGGCGAGGACATCGTCGCCAACACCAAGATCGCCCGCGAGATCGGTTACCCGGTCATCATCAAGGCGGCCGGCGGTGGCGGTGGTCGCGGCATGCGCGTGGTGCACGCCGAAGCCTCGCTGAAGACCTCGATCGAAACCACCAAGAGCGAGGCCAAGGCCGCGTTCGGCAATGGCGAGGTCTACATGGAGAAGTTCCTGGAGAATCCGCGCCACGTGGAAATCCAGGTGCTGGCCGACGGACAGGGCAATGCCATCCACCTCGGTGAGCGCGACTGCTCGATGCAGCGCCGCCACCAGAAGGTGGTGGAAGAGGCACCGGCGCCGGGCATCACCGCCGAGCAGCGCGAGCAGATCGGCAAGGTCTGCGTGGAAGCCTGCATCCGCATCGGCTACCGCGGCGCGGGCACGTTCGAGTTCCTGTACGAGGACGGCCGCTTCTACTTCATCGAGATGAACACCCGCATCCAGGTGGAACATCCGGTCACCGAAATGGTCACCGGCATCGACCTGGTGGCCGAGCAGCTGAAGATCGCCGCCGGCCAGAAGCTGTCGATCAAGCAGAGCGACGTGGTGCTGACCGGCCATGCCATCGAGTGCCGCATCAACGCCGAAGATGCTGAAACCTTCGTGCCGAGCCCGGGCACCATCACCGGCTTCCATCCGCCGGGCGGCCCCGGCGTGCGCGTGGACACCCACATCTACAGTGGCTACCGCGTGCCGTCGAACTACGACTCGATGATCGGCAAGCTGATCGTGCACGGCCCGGACCGCGAAACCGCCATCGCCCGCATGCGGGTGGCGCTGAGCGAGATGGTGGTCGACGGCATCAAGACCAACATCGCACTGCAGCAGCGGATCATGCGCGACAAGGGCTTCCAGGCCGGTGGCCAGAACATCCACTACCTGGAAAAGCGCCTGGCCGAGCGCAAGAACAAGCCGATCGCACTGACCTGATCGGCAGCAGGGACTGGACACGGAAAGGGCGGGGATATCCCCGCCCTTTTCTGTTGCTGTGGAGCCGATGCCGCAAAGCACGGCCGGGCAGGGGCTGGGCCCTGCAGCGGGCGCGTCAGCGCTTGTCGGCCACGTCGGCCGGAATCTGCGAATGGGCCAGCGGCCGCACGCCATTGGGCGAGGTCGGATCGACGATCACCATGGTTTCGGTGGAACCATCCGGCCACACCACCTGGAAGGTGCTGCCGGCCGGCAATGAAGCGAACGGCATGCCGCTCTGCGCGCGATAGACCGCAGCCACCTGGCTGGCGCCGGCGCGGCGCACGTCTTCCTGCGCCTTCACCGTGGTCAGCTCCACCTTCGACAGGTGCCGGTAGCGATCCTCGTAGGTATCGATCATCAGCAGGCCGACCGCACCGGCCGAGTACGCCACGAACAGCGCCACCCAGAACCAGAACTTGGCCCCATGCAGGAATCGACGGTAATTCATCGCCCGTCCCTCTTTCCAACCAGTCGCTTGATCCATTCCTTCATTTTCCCAGCACCTTGCCGCGATACCGCAGCGTCATACACGAAATCCCGGAAATCCTGCGCCCCATCCTGCGAACAGATCCCTCCGTTCGCGCAAAAACTGTTGACCAGCACGCTGTCGGCCCCACACGGCAGACCGAGTTCGCAGGCCGCAAGCCGCCATGCAAGCTCGCTGAGCTGCTCGCCCGCCACCAGGCCATCCAGCGCGCGGTCACCCGCCGCACGCACGCCCATGGCCGGCGCGATGGCCATGTAGGCCTCCGGATCGCGCGAGGTGCGCACGCGCTCGACCAGGTCACGGCGGTACTCGGCGCTGTCATGCAACGGCTCGCCCTCGGCGAACAGCGATGCTTCCGCAGCCAGGTTGCCCTGCGCGGCCGCCTTGCGGCGCTCGGCCAGCACCAGTGCCGCGCCCAGCTTGTCGCCCGGGACGAAACCGCCGCACCGCTGCGCCACGCGCTCGCGCGCCTCGATCATCGCCGGCGCCGCCGTCAGCCCCAGCCCGCTCAGCACGTTGTTGTCCAGGCGGTAACCGCCCGGGTCGAGCGCGTACTGGGCGCAATAGTCATAGACGCGGCTGAGCATCCAGCGCGCTTCGTGGTTGCCGGTGTCGGCCTGCACGCGCAGGCGCTGCGCGTAGGCGTACAGGTCGCTGGCGTCTTCGATGTCGGCGCGAAGGTCCAGCGGCAGGCCCGACGGCAGCATGTTGCCGCGCTCGAAGGCCGCCAGCCGCCGCGCCAGCGCCTCGGGGACCACCGGCAGCGATGCGGCGCTGTCAGCGCTGGCCACTGCGGTCGGCAGCTCCGGCGATGGCGATGCCACCGCCGCCGCATGGCCGCTGGCCCGGTACCCGGCCACGCCCAGCACGGCCACCGCCGGCAGCACGAGCAACCAGGTTTTCAGGGTCGGAGCCAGAGCCATCGGCGAGGTGAGCGTTCACGGCACGCAGGAAAGCGCCGAGTTTAGCAAGGCCCGGCAGGGCTGTCTGAACTGCCCCCGTTCATATCGAGGCGGCATCTCAGGCAATACGGAGACGCCCCGATGGTCTAGCATGGCCCCCTTTCCCGCGACTGTCCCCACCGCCATGCCGTTCCTGGAACTGACCCTGCGCTGCACCGAAGCCACCCAGCCCCGCTATGAGAATGCGCTGGAGGACGTCGGCGCCCTGGCCGTGACCCTGCTCGATGCCGAAGCCGACACCAGCAACGAACAGGCCATCCTCGAACCCGGCGTGGGTGAAACGCCGCTGTGGGACACCCTGGTGCTGAGCGCACTGTTCCCCGCCGACAGCAATGCGCTGTTGCTGCTGGCCGCGCTGGAATCGTTCGATCCGGAACTGGACTGGAGCAACGGCAGCTTCCGCGCCGTCGAGGATGAGGACTGGGAACGGGCCTGGCTTGACCAGTTCCAGCCGATGGATTTCGGCAGCCGGACCTGGATCGTGCCGTGGAACCATGAACTGCCGGACGCCGCGCAGGCCGCCGATGCTGCCGTGGTGCGGCTGGACCCGGGCCTGGCCTTCGGCTCGGGCACCCATCCGACCACCGCCCTGTGCCTGCGCTGGCTGGACCAGCTGGCCGTCGATGGCCTGCTGCAGGGACAGCGCGTGCTCGACTTCGGCTGTGGCTCGGGCATCCTCGCGCTGGCCGCGTTGAAGCTGGGTGCCGCCGAAGCGATCGGCGTGGACAACGATCCGCAGGCGCTGGTCGCCACCGCCGACAATGCCGAGCGCAACGGCGAGCAGGCCCGCATGCACGTGTACCTGCCGCAGGACGAACCGGTCGCCACCTACCCCATCGTGGTTGCCAACATCCTCGCCTCGGCACTGGACGCGCTGGCCGACCTGCTGGCCGCGCGCGTTGCCGTCGGGGGCCGCATCGCCCTGTCGGGCATCCTGCAGGGCCAGGAAGGCGAACTGCTGCAGCGCTATGCCGCATGGTTCGACGACCTGCAGGCCACCCAGGATGGCGACTGGATGCGTATCACCGGCGTGCGCCGGGCCTGATCATGATTGAATGACCGCTGGATCCGAGCCCGCACCCTGAGCATGTCCGAGCCGACCCCGCCGCGCCGTCCCCTGGCCACCTTCCTGCGCCCCGCGCCGGAAGGCGAGGCCGCACCTGAGACCGACGCGCGCACGCCCGAACCGGCAATGCATGACGTTGCGGCGCCGCCCCGCGACCCGGTCGATGCGCCCGTGCCGCCAAGGGCAGAGACACAACCGTTCGACGACGCCGTCATCGCCGACGAGGCGGTCGTGGTCGAACCCGTCGTGGCGGCCCCGGTGCCGCAGGCGGTAGCCAGCGATGCGCCAAGCTTCCTGGGCACGTCACGCCCCCGCGCACTCCCGGTGCCGCGCTGGCACTGGGGGCTGGTCGCCGCGCTGGCACTGCTGCTGATCCTGCAGAGCGTGCTGGCCGATCGTGACCGGCTGGCCGCCGACGCCGGCAACCGCGCCTGGCTGGGCGCACTGTGCGGCGCGCTGCGCTGCAGCCTGCCGGCGTGGCACGAGCCGACCGCGTTCACCATGACCAGCCGCGAGATCCGCCCCCTGCCCGGGCAGGCCGGCGTGCTGCAGGTGCAGGCCAGCATCCGCAACGATGCGCGCTGGGCACAGGCCTGGCCGGACCTGCGCCTGTCACTGTCCGATGCCGATGGCCGGGTGATCGGCAGCGGCGTGTTCACGCCCGCGCAGTACCTCGGCGAAAGCCCGGGCACGACCGTGCTGGAACCGGGCCAGAGCGCGCGCATCGCGTTCCGCGTGCAGGAGCCCGCCGCGTCCACCGTCGCATTCACCTTCGACTTCCTCTGACCAAGGTAGAGGCGACCAGCCGTGGCAGGTCGGGCACGCTCGCGCTAGACTGGCCGCCACCACCTCGTCCGGCCGCGCGCTCCGCGCGCACGGGCCAACCAGATCGGGAACCCCCTTGAACGCTGTCCTCTCTCGTCCTGACAACAGTCGTGGCGCTCCCCGGCCACCGCTGCGTGAACACGTCGCCCAGTCCGTACGCCGCTACCTGCGTGACCTCGATGGCTGCGACGCGGACGATGTCTACGAGATCGTGCTGCGCGAGATGGAAATCCCGTTGTTCGTGGAAGTGCTCAACCACTGCGAAGGCAACCAGAGCCGCGCCGCAGCGATGCTGGGCATCCACCGCGCGACCCTGCGCAAGAAGCTGAAGGAATACGGCATCAGCGCGTAAGCGCGCGGGTGGGCCGTGCCGGCCGCTGGCCGGCAACCCAATGAACGATGGCAGGTTGCTGTTGCTGTTGCCGGCCAGCGGCCGGCACTACCGGTACATCCACGCCATGCGTGGATGCCCCCCCGGCGATCCCCCGGCCCGTCCAGTAGATCCACGCCCCGCGTGGATGCATCCCCGGCGATCCCGCCGCCCGTCCAGTAGATCCACACCATGCGTGGATGCACCCCCGACGGATCCCCGGCCCGTCCAGTAGATCCACGCCATGCGTGGATGCATCCCCGGCGATCCCGCGGCCCGTCCAGTAGATCCACGCCATGCGTGGATGCACACCCGACGGATCCCCGGCCCGTCCAGTAGATCCACGTCATGCGTGGATGCCCCCCCGGCGATCCCGCGGCCCGTCCAGTAGATCCACACCATGCGTGGATGCACCCCCGACGGATCCCCGGCCCGTCCAGTAGATCCACGCCATGCGTGGATGCATCCCCGGCGATCCCGCCGCCCGTCCAGTAGATCCACGCCATGCGTGGATGCAGCCCCGGCAATCCCGCGGCCCGTCCAGTAGATCCACGCCATGCGTGGATGAAAGCCCGGCGACGTCAGCCGCCGCCGCCCGCCTTCCAGTAATACCGCACCACGTGGAAGAACACCGGCGCGGCGAAGCACACCGAATCCAGCCGGTCGAGCATGCCGCCATGGCCCTCGATCATGTGCCCCCAGTCCTTGATGCCGCGATCGCGCTTGATCGCCGACATCACCAGGCCGCCCCAGAACCCCATCAGGTTGATCAGCAGCGACAGGCCGAACGCCTGCAGCGGGGTGAACGGGGTGATCCACCACAACGCCGCGCCCAGCGCGCTGGCGCTCAGCACGCCGCCTACGAAGCCTTCCACCGTCTTCGACGGCGACAGCTTCGGCGCGATCAGGTGCCGGCCCAGCAGCTTGCCCCAGATGTACTGCAGCACGTCCGAGGACTGCACCACGATCACCAGGAAGGCGAACAGCAGCACGTTGCGCGACGGGTCATGGCCGGGCACGTGCAGGTTCAGCAGCAGCGGCACATGCGAGATGCAGAACACGCAGATCATCAGCCCCCACTGCACCTTCGCCGTGCGCTCCAGATAGTGCGTGGTATCGCCGCCGATGGTCGACAGGATCGGCAGGAACAGGAACGCATAGACCGGAATCAGCAGCGTGTACATGCCGTACCAGTCGATCCACACCAGGTAGTACTGCCACGGCAGCACGATGTAGAACGCGGCCAGCAGCGCGTAGTAGTCACCCGAGCGCGTCGGCGCCAGGGTGATGAATTCGCGCAGCGCGAACAGCGAAATGACCGCGAACAGTACGATCACCCCGGCACGACCGAAGAACAGCGCCAACCCGACCACGAGCGCCATCACCCACCAGGCACGGATGCGCGAGACCAGGTTGGCGATCACTGCACTGGGCCGCCCACGCTGGCGCCAGCGCAGGGTTTCGGCGACCAGCGTGGCCAGCACCAGCACCGCACCTACGCCGGCAAACAGCAGGCCGGTCTGCTGGCCGACACTCTGCGTTGCCAGATCGCCAGATACATCCAGCACGAAACTCATGCACGACCTCCATTCGGCGCCAGGTCCAGCAGCGCCTGCCTGCTGCGGGCCAGGAATGCGGCCTTGTCCTCGTCGGCCTGCAGCCGCAGCGGCGTGCCGAAGGTGGCCGTGCACAGCAGCGGCAGCGGCAGGAACCGGCCCTTGGGCATCACCCGCTTCAGGTTGTCGATCCACACCGGCACGAACTCCAGCTCCGGCCGTTGCCGCGCCAGGTGGTAGATGCCGCTCTTGAACGGCAGCAGCGGCTCATCGCCCACGTTGCGGGTGCCCTCCGGAAACAGGATCAGCGAGCAGTCTTCGTCCACCGCGTCACGCAGCGCCTGGAGCGGATCCTGCTGGCGATGGCCGGCCTCGCGCTCGACCAGCACGCCGTTGAACACCGCATCGATCAGGTAGCGGCGCAGGCCGTCGCGCTGCCAGTACTCGGCAGCAGCCACCGGGCGCACCTGGCGCCGCAACGCCGGTGGCATCGACGACCAGATCAGCACGAAATCACCATGGCTGGCGTGGTTGCCGTAGTACACGCGGCGCTCGCTGGACGGCGCACAGCCGATCCACAGGGCGCGTGCCCCGGTCACTACATGGATCGCGCCACTGCAGGCGCGTGCAATCAGTTCGGCGAACATCGGCCCCTCCGGTTCACGTCTGCGGCCACAACACGGCGATTACCAGCAGTGCAAACTGCACGGCCGTCAGCAGGTACTGCCGCAATAGAAGGCGACGCATGCCGGCCCAGCGCAGGTCCCACCCGCGCAGCGGCGCGTCGGGCGGTGCGCGGCGCAGGCCACTGTCGTGCAGCAGCTGGTCGGTACGGCGCGCAGCGGCTTCGCCGTCCAGGCCTTCATCGCGCAGCAGTTGCAGCAGGCCGGCGTCCAGCCCGACCCGCCATGCGTGGTAAGCCTGTGCGATGCCCGCGGCAATGCTGAGCAGCAACAGGCCGGCGGCGATCATCGCCAGCCCAGGTTCGACGCCCAGCAGCAGCAACGCTGCCAGCAGCAGCCCCAGCGACAGCGATGCCGGCCACCGTCCCTGGCGCAGCAACAACTGCATGGTCGCCAGATCGGGAACCGCACTCATGCGCCGGCCCCCGCCGCAGCAGCAATGGCGCGCAGATGTGCCGGGCCCAGCACGATGCCGGGGCGTGCAGCGCGCACGATCGCCACCGCCCCTTCGGCATCGGCGGCACGCCCACTGCGCAGCAGCCAGGTGGCAACTCCGGCGGCACTGCGTGAGTAACCCAATGCGCAGCACACCAGCAGCGGCCCCTGTACCCGCAGTCGCTCAATGGCCTCGGCCGCCTCGCGCAACTGGTGCGGCGTGGGCACCACCAGGTCCAGCATCGGCACGCTGGCATACGCCGCGCCCGGCGCGCGGCAGGACAGCTCGGCACAGGCATCGACCACGCCCATCAGCGGTGCTGGCAACGCCGCGCAGGGAATACGCCCCAGCCACACGCCGTCCGTCACCGGCACCGGCTGCGGCGCACGCCGCGTCCACAGCCGCGAATTGATCCAGGCCGCGCCCAGGTACGGCGCCAGCAGCCAGCGTGCCGCCATGCTCAGGCGGCCATCGGCGCGCTTCTGGAACACCGCCGTACCGAGCCCGGCATAGGCCAGCGCCACCAGCAGCAGCGACACCACCGGCCACAGCAGCCACAACGCCATGCCGCGCAGCAGGACCACAGGCACCAGCAGCACGGCGGCGCCCAGCAGGTACAGCACCGCCCATCGCCAACGTCTGCCATCCCGCACGGTGCGCCAGGCCCGCAACGGTGGCGTGCCCTGCTCCGGCCACAGCCACACGCACAGCCAGCCGGCCAGCAGGCCGGTCGGGATATCGATGAAATGATGCTGGAACGTGGTCAGCACCGAGACGCCGATCAGCAGCGCCCACACGTGCAGCACCCAGCGCCACACCCCGTGCAGGTACTGCGCGAACTTCACCCACAGCACGATCAACAGCACGATGTGCAGCGACGGTGCCTGGTTGAACGGCTTGTCGAAGCCCAGCAGCACATCGAACAGCCAGCCGAACACACCGTCGATCTCCGGTCGTTCGAAGCTGAAGCGCAGCGGCCACAGCAGGAAGCAGGCCACCGCGATGACCTGCGCACTGAACAGCCGCAGCGCGTGCCGGTCCAGCTCCAGGCGCTGCCGGCACAGGAAGAACGAGATCGCGTAGAACAGGTCGATCGACCAGTACGGCACGATCGTCCACGGTACGAACGGAATGTGGGTTTCCCAGGCGAACGCCATGACCGGCAGGGTGGCGTGGCGGCCGGCCATCCAGTTGGCGAAGCCATAGCTGGCGAAGAAGAACGGACCCAGCAGCGCCAGCCACAACAGGGCGCGCCGCCAGGGGCGCCCTTCTGCGACCAGTGGGGATGCGGCGAGCGTCGCCATCACGCGGTCCGGCGCGCCAGCGACACGGTGAAGATGCCGAAGTCGTCGATACGCTGCGCCACCTTCTCGAACCCGGCCAGGCGCACCAGCTCATCCATCTCCTGCTGGGTACGGCGGCGCATCACCCAGGCCGCGCCACCGCGGTGGCTGGTCAACGCACGGGCGATGAATTCCAGCTGCGGGTGCCAGGGCTGGCCGGTATAGGCCAGGTAGCCGCCCACCGGAACGGCCGCGGCGATGCCCATCAGCGAGCGCAGCACGGCGTCGTTGTCGGGGAACAGTTCGTACAGGCCCGAGACCACCGCCAGCGTCGGCGCCGGATCGACCCTCGCCAGCTGTGCCGGATCGAACGCATCGCCCTGCTCGAAGCGTGCGATATCAGCCGCGCCCAGGCGCTCGATCAACGCCTGGCCCTGGGCCACGTTCAGATCGCTGAAGTCGCGCAGCACGATGCGGTCGGCGCGCTGCTCGCCCTGGCCCAGCGCTTCGAGCACATAGCGGCCATGGCCGGCGGCGACATCCAGCACGCGCACTGGCGTGCCTTGCCCGCGCAGGCGCTGTGCAGCGTCGCGCAGCAGTTCCTGCAGGTGCTGGCCACGCACGCGAATGCCCCGCCAGCCGATCGCGTCCAGGTAGTTGCGGTCGATCATCCGCCCCAACGGGCCCTTGCCGCGTGCTTCGTCGCGGTAGATGTAATCCAGCGTGCTACCCGAATCGAAACCGGTCTGCAGGCCCAGCGCGATGCCTTCGGACAACCGGCCACCGAAGCGCAGGCCACCGCGCACCACGCGCCAGCGCAGGTCGGCCAGGCTGTTGCGCTCCGGCGGCCAGGCCAGGATCTCGGACTCTTCGAAGGTCGCCCCATGGCGGTGCGCATCGCGCCGTGACAGCTCGCGCAACGGTTCGGCGAAACGCGCCTGGATGAAGCTGCGGATGCGCGCCAGTGCCGGTGCGCGATCGCGTTCACCCAGCGTGTCGTGGAAGAAGCCCGGCAGGTGCACGCGCTCCTTGATCGGGCTGGACAGGCGCTCGTAGAAGCGGTCCTGCGGGCCGCGATGCACCACGAAGTCGGAACCGGACACCAGCAGCTGCACCGGCACGCTGATGGCCTGCGCATCGGCGACGATGCGGTCAGCCGCTTCGTACAGGCCCAGCAGCACGCGCACTGAGATCGGCCGGGTGATCAGCGGGTCGGTGCGATAGCTTTCCACCCGCGCCGGATCATGGGTCAGCCACTGCGGCTTGACGTAGCTGTTGACGAAGAAGTTGCCGCGCAGCTTCTGCATCAAGGCCAGGCCCGGGCGCGCGAACGGTACGTACAGCTTCACCTTGAACGCCGGCGAGGCCATCACCAGCGCGCGCAGGCGTGGGGCGTAGTCGTGCACCCAGGTCGCGGCGACCACCGCGCCCACGCTCTGCGCGATCACCACGATGTCTTCCACCGCGATACCGTGCTCGGCGCCGATGTGCGCGATGAAGCTGTCCAGGTCGCGCACCAGCGCCGGGAAGCCCGGTGCATCGCCACGCGCGCCCGGCGAGCGGCCATTGCCGCGTGCATCCCAGGCGAAGAAGGCGGTGTCGGGCAGGTCCAGCTCATCGACCAGGTGGGTGACCCGCCCGGAGTGCTCATGCCCGCGGTGCAGCAGCACGATGGCCCGGGTGGCCGGCGTTGCGGTGGAGCCCGCCCAGTACCGGTAGAACAGCGGTACCTGGTCGAAGCTGTGGAATTCCCGTTCCTGCGCCTGACGCATGCAATCTCCTGATTGTCTTTTTGTATCTGCTTGATTAATTCGGCGAGACCGCCGCTTCCCGCAGTCCGCGACGGACGCGGTTGATCATCGTCAGCACGCACAGCACCGCCAGGGCCGCGGCCACGCCAGTGACCGTCGTCGCGCCAACCCACTCGAACGCCAGCAGCAGGCCCAGCACACCGATCACGAAGGCGCGGTCGCTCTTGCCCATCGGGCCGTCATAGCGACGGCTGGCACCGACCATCAGCCCCAGCACACCGGCGTACTCGCTCAGCGCCGCCGCCCAGGCCAGCAGCCACAGCGCCTCGGTGCGCACGCCCGGCACGCTGAGCAGGCTCAGGTACAGCGCCGCGTCGGCAATCACATCGCACAGCTCGTTCAGATAGGCGCCCAGCCGCGACTGCTGGCCGAACTCGCGGGCCAGCATGCCGTCCACGGCGTTGAGCGCCATGCGCAGCAGCATCCACAGCGGCAGCAGCAGGTACAGCAGGGGCTGGGCCGGCGCGCAGCACCATACGGCGGCGGCCACCAGCAGCGAGACCACGGCGGCGGCCACGGTCACCGCGTTGGCGGTGATCCCCATGCGGTACAGGCCGCGTACGGCCGGACGCAACAGGTCCTGAAAACGTCCTTTCAATGCATAGATCGACACGATCCGAACCCGCTGATCCTTGGCAGTTCCGGCACAGCCTACCCGATTGGGGCAGCGCGCCCCATCGAATTGCTTGCGGACCGCCCCCCGGCCATGCGGTGCTGAAGCGGCCAGAGGGCCATCGGTGCAGGTCGATTTTCCCCATCAGCGCCCGCCACCGGCCCCCACCGCCTACAATATCGGCCCCGCTCCGCTGCCGATTCTGTCCCATGACTGCTGATCTGTTGCCCGTCCGCCGGGCCCTCCTCTCCGTTTCCGACAAGACCGGTCTGGTCGAGCTGGCCACCGCGCTGGCGGCACGCGGCGTGGAGCTGCTGTCCACCGGCGGCACCGCCAAGGCGATCCGCGATGCGGGCCTGGCCGTGAAGGACGTGGCCGAGGTCACCGGTTTCCCGGAAATGATGGACGGCCGGGTCAAGACCCTGCACCCGATGGTGCACGGCGGCCTGCTGGGCCGTTCGGGCCTGGATGACGCAGTGATGGCCGAACACGGCATCGGTGCCATCGACCTGCTGGTGCTGAACCTGTACCCGTTCGAATCGGTCACCGCCAAGGCTGACTGCACCCTGGCCGACGCGGTCGAGAACATCGACATCGGCGGCCCGGCGATGCTGCGCTCGGCGGCCAAGAACTTCGCCCGCGTGGCAGTGGCCACCGACCCGTCGCAGTACGCCGAGCTGCTGGCCTCGCTGGAGGCCAACAACGGCCAGCTGACGGCCGCCACCCGCTTCGCATTCTCGGTGGCCGCGTTCAACCGCGTCGCCCAGTACGATGCCGCGATCAGCAACTACCTGTCGGCAGTCACCGCCACCGACGCGGCCGTGCCGGCCCGTGCCGAGTACCCGGCGCAGATGAATTCCACCTTCGTGAAGGTGATGGACCTGCGCTACGGCGAGAACCCGCACCAGAGCGGCGCGTTCTACCGCGACCTGTACCCGGTGCCGGGCACGCTGGCCACCTTCCAGCAGCTGCAGGGCAAGGAGCTGAGCTACAACAACCTGGCCGACGCCGATGCGGCGTGGGAATGCGTGCGCCAGTTCGATGCGCCGGCCTGCGTCATCGTCAAGCACGCCAACCCGTGCGGCGTGGCCGTCGGTGCCGGCAACGGCGATGCCTATGAGCTGGCCTACGCGACCGACCCGACCAGCGCCTTCGGCGGCATCATCGCCTTCAACAAGCCGCTGGACGCGGCCACCGCCAAGGTGATCCTCGACCGCCAGTTCGTCGAAGTGCTGATCGCCCCGGACTACGAGCCGGCCGCGCTGGAATACGCGCAGAAGAAGGCCAACGTGCGCGTGCTGCGCATCCCGCACGGCGACGGCCTGAACAACTTCGACAGCAAGCGCGTCGGCTCGGGCCTGCTGCTGCAGTCGTCGGACAACCGCGGCATGACCCGCGACGAACTGAAGGTGGTCAGCAAGCTGGCGCCGACCGACAGGCAGTTCACCGACCTGCTGTTCGCCTGGAAGGTGGCCAAGTTCGTGAAGTCCAACGCGATCGTCTATGCCAAGGACAACCGCACCATCGGTGTCGGCGCCGGCCAGATGAGCCGCGTGTATTCGGCCCGCATCGCCGGCATCAAGGCCGCCGATGCGAACCTGGTGGTCGAGGGCTCGGTGATGGCTTCCGATGCGTTCT
Source organism: Stenotrophomonas sp. YJH_SMC_10 (assembly GCF_059371555.1). Taxonomy (NCBI): domain Bacteria; kingdom Pseudomonadati; phylum Pseudomonadota; class Gammaproteobacteria; order Lysobacterales; family Lysobacteraceae; genus Stenotrophomonas; species Stenotrophomonas sp. YJH_SMC_10. The sequence goes on from NZ_JCAFUS010000005.1 coordinate 83,720, forward strand.
TCCCGTTCCGCGACGGCATCGATGCCGCCGCTGCCGCCGGCATCAAGGCGGTCATCCAGCCGGGCGGTTCGATGCGCGATGCCGAAGTGATCGCCGCCGCCGACGAACATGGCCTGGCCATGGTGTTCACCGGCGTGCGCCACTTCCGCCACTGATCCGCATCACGAAGCCGGGCTCTGCCCGGCTTTTCTCTTCCGTACCCGAGAACCCTGTCCCATGAAGATCCTCGTCATCGGCTCTGGCGGCCGCGAACACGCCCTGGCATGGAAGCTGGCCCAGTCCTCCCGTGTCACTGAAGTGATCGTGGCGCCCGGCAATGCCGGCACCGCCAGCGAAGGCAAGTGCCGCAACGTGGCGGTCAAGGTCACCGATATCGACGGCCTGCTGGCGCTGGCCCAGGCTGAAGGCGTGGCACTGACCGTGGTCGGCCCGGAAGTACCGCTGGTGGCCGGCGTGGTCGACCGTTTCCGCGCCGCCGGCCTGCGCATCTTCGGGCCGACCGCCGCTGCCGCGCAGCTGGAAGGCAGCAAGGCCTACGCCAAGGACTTCCTGGCGCGCCACAACATCCCCACCGCGTTCTACGCCGTGCACACCGACGTGGACGACGCCTTGGCCTACATCCGCGAGAAGGGTGCGCCGATCGTGGTCAAGGCCGATGGCCTGGCCGCTGGCAAGGGCGTGATCGTCGCGATGAGCCTGACCGAAGCCGAAGATGCAGTGCGTGACATGCTCTCCGGCAACGCGTTCGGCGATGCCGGCGCACGCGTGGTCATCGAGGAATTCCTCGACGGCGAGGAAGCCAGCTTCATTTCGATGGTGGACGGCGTGCATGCGCTGCCGATGGCCACCTCGCAGGACCACAAGCGGGTCGGCGACGGCGACACCGGCCCGAATACCGGCGGCATGGGCGCCTACTCGCCAGCCCCGGTGGTGACGCCGGAGGTGCATGCACGCGTGATGCGCGAGGTGGTGAATCCCACCGTGCAGGGCATGATCGCCGACGGGATTCCCTTCACCGGCTTCCTCTATGCCGGCCTGATGATCGACGCCAGCGGCGCACCGAAGGTGATCGAATTCAACGTGCGCTTCGGCGACCCGGAAACCCAGCCGGTGATGCTGCGCCTGCAGTCGGACCTGGTCGAACTGGTGGAAGCCGCCATCGATGGCCAGCTGGACCAGGTCGAAGCGCAGTGGGATGCGCGCCCGTCGCTGGGCGTGGTGCTGGCGGCCAGGCCGTACCCCGAAGCGCCGATCACCGGTGAGGTGATTTCCGGCCTGGACGACGTGCCGGCCAGTGCCAAGGTGTTCCATGCCGGTACGGCTTTGGATGCGCAGGGCCAGGTGGTCAGTGCCGGCGGCCGCGTGCTGTGCGTGGCCGCACTGGGCGACAGCGTGCGCGACGCGCAGGCCAATGCCTATGCCGGCGTGGCCAAGGTGACCTGGGCCAACGAGTTCCACCGCAACGACATTGGCTGGCGCGCGATCGCACGCGAAGAGTGACGACCGCGCCGCAGCCACGTAGGGCGTGCCTCTACTGACATTGGGTAGATCCACGCCATGCGTGGATGAGAACGCCACCGAAAAGAAAAGGCCCGGCAATGCCGGGCCTTTTCATTGCTTCAACGCCATCCCGCCTTACGCGGTGAACAGCGCCTTCATCTTCTTCAGCGCGTTCGCTTCAACCTGGCGGATGCGCTCGGCCGACACGCCGTACTCGTCGGCCAGCTCCTGCAGCGTCACCTTGCTGTCGGCATCCAGCCAGCGTCGGCGGATGATGTCACGCGAACGCGCATCCAGTTCCGCCAGGCCTTCGCGCAGCAGCTGCATCTGGTTGTCTTCGCTGTCCTCGCGCTCGTAGGCCATCGACGGGTCTTCGTCATCGGCGACCAGGAACGCAGCCGGCGACGGCGGTGCGTGTTCGTTGTCCTCGTCGGTCGGCGCATCGAAACCGATATCGCGGCCGGACAGGCGCGACTCCATTTCCATGACCTCGCGCTCGGACACGTTCAGGTCCTTGGCCACCGCGCTCACTTCCGCCGCGTTCATCCAGCCCAGGCGCGTCTTCGACTTGCGCAGGTTGAAGAACAGCTTGCGCTGCGCCTTGGTGGTGGCGACCTTCACGATGCGCCAGTTCTTCAGGATGAACTCGTGCATCTCGGCACGGATCCAGTGCACCGCGAAGGAAACCAGGCGCACGCCCATGTCCGGGTCGAAGCGCTTGACCGCCTTCATCAGGCCGATGTTGCCTTCCTGGATCAGGTCGCCCAGGGCGAGGCCGTAGCCGTTGTAGCCGCGGGCCACGTGCACCACGAAGCGCAGGTGCGAATGCACCAGCTCGCGGGCGGCGTCCAGATCGTTGCCATCGCGGAAGCGACGGGCCAGGTCCTGTTCGTCATCGACCGACAGCACCGGGATCTGGTGCACGGCACCGATGTAGGCGTCCAGCGAACCGAGCGCACTGGGAATCGGGAGATTGTTTGCCACAAGGGCAGTAGAGGTGTTCTGGCTCATAGGCACCCATCTTAGCAGTCCGGGATTTGGACTGCTAAAGGAGGAAAAAGTTCCAGCATCCTATTGATGCAACACTGGTCCCAAACAGAGCCCTACCGTAGCGCGATTTGATGACAGTGGCGAGCACGCTTTTCGGGATTCACAATCCCTTGGAATTCAAGCAATTACCTGCCATGAAGCGGCCGATTCCAGTCAAGCGGAGCTGAACGGGCCGTTCTGAAGGCCCATTCAGTCCCGGGGACGTTGCCCGGTGTTCAGGCCCAGCGGCCCGCCAACGCTCAGAGTGCCGAGCGCGGCGGCAGCGACCAGTCGATCGGGGCCTGGCCGTGGCGCTGCAGGTACTCGTTGGCCATCGAGAAATGATGGCAGCCGAGGAAGCCCCGATGGGCCGACAGCGGCGACGGATGCGGCGACTTCAGCACGCGATGGCGGCGGGTGTCGATCACCTTGCCCTTCTGCTGCGCATAGGCACCCCAGAGCATGAACACCAGTCCTTCGCGCTCGCGGTTGAGCACATCCACCACGTGATCGGTGAAGCCTTCCCAGCCGCGGCCCTGGTGCGCGCCGGCCTTGCCCTCTTCCACCGTCAGCACGGCATTGAGCAGCAGCACGCCGCGCTGCGCCCACGGGATCAGGCAGCCGTGGTCCGGGCGCGGGATACCGAGATCGGTCTCGATCTCCTTGTAGATGTTCAGCAGCGACGGCGGCACCGGCACGCCGGGCAGTACCGAGAAACTCAGGCCATGGGCCTGGCCGCGCCCGTGGTACGGGTCCTGGCCGAGGATCACCACCTTCACCTGCTCGAACGGCGTGGCGTCGAACGCTGCGAAGATCTGCGGCCCGGGCGGGAACACCGCCGCACCGCTGGCCTTGCGCTGGCGCAGGAAGGCCGACAGCTCGCGCATCTGCGGCTGCAACAGGTACTCGCCGACGTGCTGCTTCCAGCTCGGTTCCAGCTGGATCGTCGGGGTGTCGGTTACTTCATCGATCATCGCAACAAGGGTCCATCATTCAATCGGGCCAGGCGCAGCTGGAACAGCACCTTGGTGACCAGCAGCCGCTCTTCGATCGGCTTCAGCACCAGGTCGTTGGCACCGGACTGCAGCAGCCCGGTCTGGTTGTGGGGGTTGCCGTCGCCGGTCATCACCAGCACGGGCAGGCGGCGCTTGCCGTAGCCGAAGTCCACCCGCACGCGCTGCACCACGTCGCGGCCGCTCAGCTCGCCCTTCAGGGTGACGTCGGTCAGCACCAGGTCGATGCGGTGGCGGCTGCGGCCCAGCGACTCGGCAGTGAGCAGGGTGAATGCCTCCTCGGCGCTGACCACGTGCAGCACGTTCAACTGCTGGCGTTCCAGCATGCGCTTGGTCGCCTCGGCCACCACGCGGCTGTCCTCGATGTAGAGGATGGTCGCGCCGGGAATGGTCTGCGGCTGTACATAGCCCCGGATGAAGGTCGCCAGCGCTTCATGGCCGAGCGCTTTGTCGAAGTAGTCGGTGACGTATTCGGTGAAACGGCGCTGCTCCAGGTGCTGCTGGGCGTCGCCGGAGACCACGATCACCGGCACGTAGGCCTGGCCGGCCGCTTCGCGCACCATCCGCGCCAGCGCCAGGCCGTCGCCATCACGCAGGGTCAGCGAGGTCGTCACCAGGTCCACCGGGCCCTGCGCCAGCGCCTGCTGCGCGTCCTCGATGCTGTCGCAGCCGATCACCTCCACGCCCGGCAGGTCGCGCTGCAGGACGTCGGCGATCAGCTTGCGGACCAGCTTCGAACCATCGACCACCATCACCCGCGTCGCGGGCCCTTCAAGGTGCTTCAGCGCTTGCGGTTGCATGCCGGTCTCAGGTGTCGGTCGGGCGGGTCTGGCGGAGGAAGTGGCCGGTGACCAGCCAGGCGCCCAGCCAGCCCAGCAGCAGCGTGCCGAGCAGGACCAGGCCACCGTGCAGCAGGTCCAGGCCGTGCAGCACGAACGGGCTGCCATAGCTGCGCGAGAGTTCGGCCAGCGGCACGCGCAGCGCGGCACCGGCCGCCCCGATCAGGCCCAGCGCGACCGCGCCGGCGCCCAGCCCGTACCACGCGCCCAGGTACAGGAAGGGACGACGGATGAAGCCATCGCTGGCGCCCAGCAGCTGCAGCACGCCGATCTCCTCGCGACGGGCCTGGATGTCCAGGCGCACCGTGTTGCCGACCACCAGCGCGGCACCCACGCCGAGCAGCACCGACAGCACCTGCACCAGCCGCGCGCCGAACGCCAGCCAGGCATCCAGGCGCTGGCGCCACAGCGCATCGTGCTGCACCAGGTCGGCCTCGGGCAGGCTTTCCAGCGCGCGCGCCAGGCGTGCGTCGTCCTTGCCCTGGCCCGGGGTGATCACCAGCAGCGAGGGCAGCGGATTGTCGTTGAGTGCGTCGATCGCCTCACCGAGGCCGGCATCGCGCAGTTCCTGCAGACCCTGCTCGGGCGTGCGCACGTTCACTTCGGCCACGTCGTCGCGGTCGCGCAACTGGCCGGCCAGGCGCAGCGCGCCGGGTCCATCGACGTCGCCCTTCAGGAATACATTGATGTCGCGCGACTGCTGCACGCTGCCGGCGAACTGCTTGAGGTTGTCCAGCGCGATCGACAGGCCCAGCGGCAGGGCCAGCGCCAGCGCCATGACCATCACCGTGAGCAGGGTCGCCCACGGCTTGCGGCAGGCGCGGCCCAGGCTGAACACCACGCTGTGCACGTGGTGCTGGAACCAGACGCCCACGCGCGAGGGGGCGGCGGCTTCGCTGTTTTCGTTCTTCGCCATGGTTACTCCGCCAGGTCCTGCGGCGAGATGTCATCCACCAGCCGGCCGTGGTCGAGGATCAGCACGCGCTTGCGCATGCGGCGCAGCAGCGGCAGGTCGTGGCTGACCACCAGCACGCTGGTGCCCCGCGAGGGCAGCTCGGCGAACAGGGCCATGATCTCCGCCGCCAGGGTCGGGTCGAGGTTGCCGGTCGGCTCATCGGCCACCAGCAGCTTGGGCTCGCCGACGATCGCGCGGGCGATGCCGACGCGCTGCTGTTCGCCGGCCGACAGCTGGGACGGCAACGCCTTCTCGCGATGGCCCAGGCCCATCCGTTCGAGTACCGAGCGCACGCGCTTGCTGATGTCACCACGGCGGGTGCCGCGCAGGATCAGCGGCAGCGCGACATTCTCGGCGATCGAGCGGTCCATCAGCAGCCGGTGGTCCTGGTAGACCGCCCCGACCGCGCGTCGGTGGCGGGGCACGTCGCCACCGCGCACCTTCAGCAGGTTGCGCTCGTCGAACACCACCGCGCCGCGGCTCGGCCGCTCGTCGAGATGGATCAACTTGAGCAGGGTGCTCTTGCCCGCACCGGAATGGCCGGTGACGAACAGCATCTCGCCTGGCGCAACCTCGAAGCTGACATCGGTCAGCGCCTCATGGCCACCGGCGTACTGTTTGCTGACATTGTCGAAGCGCAGGACACTCATGCCCCGATTATGCAGGACCGGCGCGACGTCGTGGAGACGGCCGCGCGATCGGTAGTGCCGGCCGCTGGCCGGCAACCCACATGGCTGCCGGCCAGCGGCCGGCACTACCGTTCAAAGCCACCCGACCAGCGGTCGGGTGCTACCCGCTGATCGGCAGCGCCGATCAGCTGCCCGACAGCATCCGGCGGATCTTGCGGCCGATGCGGGTCAGGAACGAGTCACCGGTGTCGGCGGCCGTGCGCACCGGCTTGGCCACCACCTGCACCGGGGTCACCGGGCTGGCGCCGTTGCCGGCGTTGGCCTGTACACCCTCGGCACCCTCGACCGGACGGCCGTGGCGACGGCGACGGCGCTTGCGCGGCTTGTGTTCGCCATCCACGGCGCCTTCCGGTGCGCCTTCGGCGCGCGGCGGGCGCGGCGGACGAGGGGCCGGGGCGGCGGCGCCTTCAGCACCGGCGACCGGGGCGGCAGCGCCCTGCTCGCCTTCCACACGCGGCTTGCGCGGGCCGCGCGAACGGCGTTCGCCGCTGCGCTCACCGTCGCGACCACCGCGACCCCCGCCACTGCCGGAACGACCGCCGTTGCGGCCACCGCCACGACGCTCTTCCTCGGCGGCGCGGGCTTCGCGCGCTTCGCGGAAGATCTGGCCGACGCTTTCGTTGTCGTCGCCTTCCTCGCCCGCCGCCGGGGCCGGACGTTCCGGGCGCGGCAGCGGCGTCATCAGTTCCTTGGTGACCGGTTCGGACGGAATCTTCTGCTCGATGTAGGCCTCGATGTCCGGCAGGCCCATGGCGTAGCGTTCGCAGGCGAAGCTGATCGCATCACCCTCTTCGCCCAGGCGCGCGGTGCGGCCGATGCGGTGCACGTAGTCTTCGGCGTCGAACGGCAGGTCGTAGTTGTAGACGTACTTGATGCCGTCGATGTGCAGGCCGCGCGCAGCCACGTCGGTAGCCACCAGGATTTCCAGCTGGCCCTTCTGGAAGCGGTTGAGCAGGCTCTCACGCTTCTTCTGCGGCACGTCGCCGGACAGCACGCCGACACGGTAGCCGGCCTTTTCCAGCGAACGGGCGACGCGTTCGACGAACACCTTGGTATTGACGAACACCATGGTGCGCGCGCCTTCGCTGCGCGACAGCAGGCCCAGCAGCAACGGGATCTTCTCGTCGTCGGCCGGGAAGTAGATGCGCTGGCGGACGCGCGCAGCGGTGATGGTCTCGGCTTCGACCACCAGCTTCTGCGGCTCGTTCATGTGCTCGTAGGCCAGCTCCAGCACCCGATGGCTGAGGGTGGCGCTGAACAGCAGGGTCTGGCGGATGGTGCGTTCCGGCATGCGGCGCAGCAGGAAGCGGATGTCCTTGATGAAGCCCAGATCGAACATGCGGTCGGCTTCGTCCAGCACGCAGATCTCGCAAGCGTGCAGCGACACCACCTTGTGCTGCTTGACGTAGTCGATCAGGCGGCCCGGGGTGGCGATGATCACGTCCACGCCCTGCTGCAGCAGCTCGCGCTGCTTGTCGTAATCCACGCCGCCGTAGACCAGCGCGAAACGCAGGCCCAGGTCGGAACCGAACTTCACCGCATCCTTGTGGATCTGGATGGCCAGTTCGCGGGTCGGGGCGAGGATCAGCGCGCGCGGGTCTTCCGGCTTGCGATCGGCCAGCGCCGGGCGGGTCAGCAGGCGGTTCACGACAGCGACCAGGAAGGCCAGGGTCTTGCCGGTGCCGGTCTGCGCCTGGCCGGCGACATCACCACCGGGCAGCGCGACCGGCAATGTCAGCGCCTGGATCGGGGTGCAGCGGGTGAATCCGGCTCCTTCAAGGCCGGCCTGCAGGGCCGGATGCAGCTCGAAGGAGGAGAAGGTCAAATCGGTCAGCGGTTTGTCGCTCATGAGTCCGTCTTGGTATGGCCGCCGGCCCGTGGGGCGGCTGGCACTTCATCGTCTAGGGGCACCGTCGCAAACTGCGGCCCCTGCGGCGGGTTGGCAGGCTGGGACCACCGGTCCGCGCGCCGCACAATGCCCCAGTTTAACGCACTCGGGCCGGCAAACCGGAATGGACGGTCTCACGACACCAGGAGACGCACGGCCTTCACCCAGCCACACCGGACTTGAACGGCCCGGCCCGGGCCGCTGGTGTCGTTCACTGCCAGCCCCATCTACAGGAGGACAGTGAAATCCGACACATACCGGGCATCGAAGCGATCACGATACGCTGGGTTCCAGCTGGCGCCTGTCCCTGCCCTGCGATAGGGGTACACTGCCGGCCGTGAGCGTCCAGGCATCCCGCCGAACGCACCGCGGCAGTCCGCCGCGAGGCAACGACGAGGGTCGCGCCACCGGGCATGGCCCAGTTCACCCACCTCCGGCATCGCCGGGTGCAATCCAAGACGAGAAACCAAGATGAGCGACAAGGTTGTACACGTCGGCGATGCCGACTTTGATAGCGCAGTGCTGAATTCCAAGGAACCGGTGCTGGTCGATTTCTGGGCCGAATGGTGTGGCCCGTGCAAGATGATCGCCCCGGCGCTGGACGAACTGGCCGATGCCTACCAGGGCCGCGCCAAGATCGCCAAGGTCAACGTCGACCACAACCGCGCGCTGGCCGCCAAGTACCACGTGCGTTCTATTCCGTACCTGGTCGTGTTCAAGGACGGCGAGAAGGTCGGCGAGCAGATCGGTGCGGTGGGCAAGGCTCAGCTGGCCGGCCTGCTGGACAAGGCCCTGGCCTGATCCTGCCGGTTCCCGGCAGCCGCCGAGCGCGGCTGCCGGCGGGCGCCCCGCGCCCATGATGAATGCTGTTCCCGGCGACCCTTGCATGGCGCCGCGGGCCGATGATAGTGTCGGCATATCCGGCCGCGTTCGCGTGCCGCACCCTCTGGACGCAGTTCCTTCCAGACCCATTCCCAACGTTCGCCGCCCCAGCCGGGCGCTCGCACCTTCAAGCGAGGAATAACGCTCTTGTCCGATAACACTTCTGAAACCGGCAGCGCCGATGCGCCCGCCGAAAAGCGCGTGCGCAAGCCCCGCGTGAGCAAGGCCGCCGCCCCGGCAGCCGCCGAAACCAGCGCCGCTCCGGCGCAGCCGACCCTGCCGCTGGCCGCCGCGCCCGAAGCGCCGGCGCCGGCTGCAGCCCCCGCGCCGAGCGCGCCCGCCGCCGAGGCCCCTGCCAGCAGTGGCGGTGGCGAAGGCAGCGAGGGTCGCGAATCCGGCCAGCCGCGCCAGCAGAACCACCAGGGGGGCGGCCAGAACCAGGGCCAGAACCCGTACAACCAGAACGGCCAGCAGGGTCAGCAGGGCCAGGGGCAGGGCAACCGCCGCGACCGCTTCCGCAACCGCCGCGACCGTGACCGCAACAACCGCTTCCGCGACGATGGCCTGCCCAACGATGGCGGCGAGCAGCAGCCGTTCGTGCCGCGCCCGCATGCCAACGTGCCCGAGGGCTTCCCGGTCTACTCGCTGAGCGACCTCAAGCGCATGCCGGCGCAGAAGCTGCTGGAAATCGCCGAGCAGCTGCAGATCTCCGAAGGCGTGGCCCGTGCCCGCAAGCAGGACGTGATCTTCGCGCTGCTGAAGGTGCTGACCCGCCACGGCGACGGCGTCGCCGCCGACGGCGTGCTGGAAATCCTGCCGGACGGCTTCGGCTTCCTGCGCGCGGCCGAGGCCAGCTACCTGGCCGGCCCGGACGACACCTATATCTCGCCCAGCCAGATCCGCCGCTTCAACCTGCGCACCGGCGACCACATCTCCGGCCGCATCCGCTTCCCGAAGGACGGCGAGCGCTACTTCGCGCTGAACATCGTCGACACCATCAACGGCGAGCCGATCGAAGCGTCGAAGAACAAGGTGCTGTTCGAGAACCTGACCGCGCTGTTCCCGCGCCGCCGCTTCACCCTGGAGCGTGGCAATGGTTCGTCGGAAGACATCACCGGCCGCATCCTCGACCTGATGGCACCGCAGGGCAAGGGCCAGCGCTCGCTGATCGTGTCGCAGCCGAAGGCTGGCAAGACCATGATGATGCAGCAGGTCGCCACCGCCATCACCACCAACCATCCGGACGTGCACCTGATCGTGCTGCTGATCGACGAGCGCCCGGAAGAAGTGACCGAAATGCAGCGCACCGTGCGCGGCGAGGTCATCAGCTCGACCTTCGACGAGCCGGCCGCGCGCCACGTGCAGGTGGCCGAAATGGTCATCGAGCGCGCCAAGCGCCTGGTCGAGCACAAGAAGGACGTGGTGATCCTGCTCGACTCGATCACCCGCCTGGCCCGCGCCTACAACAACGTGGTGCCGAGCTCGGGCAAGGTGCTGACCGGTGGCGTGGACGCCAACGCCCTGCATCGCCCGAAGCGCTTCTTCGGTGCCGCGCGCAACGTGGAGGAAGGCGGCAGCCTGACCATCATCGCCACCGCGCTGGTCGATACCGGCTCGAAGATGGACGAGGTGATCTACGAAGAGTTCAAGGGCACCGGCAACAGCGAAGTGCACCTGAGCCGCCGCATCGCTGAAAAGCGCGTGTTCCCGGCCATCGACATCAACCGTTCCGGCACCCGCCGCGAAGACCTGCTGATCGAACCGGAACTGCTGCAGAAGATCTGGATCCTGCGCAAGCTGCTGCATCCGATGGATGAAATGGCCGCGATGGAGTTCCTGCTCGACAAGATGAAGAACACCAAGTCCAACGACGAGTTCTTCGGTTCGATGAAGCGCTGAGTCCCGGCACTGCGTCGGAAGAAACCTGCCGCTCGCTGCGGCAGGTTTTTTTTTGCCTGCAGGGCGACCCACTTCACTTTGCCGGCGCCGACTTTTGGCGATAATTCGACCACTACCCTGCCCGGCCCTGCGGGCATGGCCACCGATTCCCGCTGTCGCCCCTTCCGGAGAACCGGTCGGGTCCAGCCTCCTGCCGGATCCGCCGACGCATGCGCACGCTGTCCCCCCGCCTCAACCTGGGCAAGCTGATCCTCGCCCTGGCCCTGCTCAGCGCCATCATCGCGCTGGCCAACACCCTGCTGGCCAGCTACCGGGTGCAGCGCGACCAGCTGGTCGGCAATACCCTGGAAGCCAACCGTGTCTATGCCACCAAGCTGGCCGAGACCACCCAGAACTTCCTGTTGGCCGCGCAGCAGGAGCTGGCCTACGCCGCCACCCGGCTGGGCCAGGGCGATCTGGACCCGGCACAGGCGCAGGATGAAGCCAGCCGACTGCAGCTGCAGACCAACAGCTTCAATTCCTCGCTGGTCGTGGATGCGGATGGGCTGGTGATCGCCACCTCGCCGCAGACCCTGCAGCTGCAGGGCGAGGTGCTGCACAGTGTCGGCAACAACGCCGCGCTGGCGGCACGCCAGCCGATGATCAGCGACCCGTACCAGTCGACCACCGGCAAGCTGCTGGTGTCACTGTCGCACCCGATCTTCGACCGCCAGGGTCGCTACCGCGGCTACGTCAGCGGCACCCTGTACCTGCGCCAGCGCAGCGCGCTGCATACGCTGCTGGGCAAGCACTATTACCGCGATGGCTCCTACCTGTACGTGGTCGATCGCCATGGCCGCCTGCTGTATCACGCCGACGGCAAGCGGGTCGGCGACTACGTGGTCGGCAACCCGGCGGTGAAGGCGGTGGTGCGCGGAGAACGCGGCGCCCAGCAGGTGCGCAACAACCTGGGCGTGTCGATGCTGGCCGGCTATGCGCCGGTGCCGGCCACCGGCTGGGGCATCATCGCCCAGCGCCCGACCGAGGCCACGTTGCAGCCGTTGTCGCGGTTGATGACCGCGGTGATCTGGAACGCGATTCCGCTCGGCCTGCTGTCGCTGCTGGTGACCTGGTGGTTCGCGCGCCGCATTTCGATGCCGCTGTGGCAGCTGGCGCGCAACGTGCAGGGCGGCGAGGACACCGGCAATGCGATCAACCATGTCAGCGGCATCCGTGCGTGGTACTTCGAGGTCGCCCAGCTCAAGCAGGCGGTGCTGCACAGTTTCAATGCGCTGCAGGACCGCATCGGCACGCTCAACCGCGCCAGCCGCACCGATCCGCTGACCGGCCTGCTCAATCGGCGCGGCCTGCAGCAGGCGCTGGAGGCGTTGCAGGTGCAGGGCATTCCGTTCGCGATCCTGGCGCTGGACATCGATCGCTTCAAATCGATCAACGACAGCCATGGCCACGACGTCGGCGACGCGGCCATCGTCCATATTGCCGACCAGATGCGCCGCTACTCGCGCGACAGCGACTTCCTCTGCCGCGCCGGTGGCGAGGAATTCCTGCTGCTGTTGCCGGGCATCAGTACGGACTCGGCGCGCCAGGCCGGCGAGCGCCTGCGCCAGCACATCGCCGATCATCGGTTCGAACCGGTCGGGACCATCACCGTGTCACTGGGCGTGGCCCACTTCCCAAGCTTCCATGTCGATGCCGAACAAGCGCTGCGGCTGGCTGACAAGGCGCTTTACATGGCCAAGGAACAGGGCCGCAACCGGGTAGTGGTCTACCCGTACGCAGACTGAGACGCGGCCGGCCTGGCCGACCGCTTCACGCACGCCGGGCTCAGCGCTGGGCCGGCGGCGTCAGCAGGCGCAGGCCGCGCTGGGTGCCATCGACCATGTACACGCCGCCGGCCGGCAACAGATCACTGCCCGCCTGCTCGGCGGCATCCGGCTTGCGCCACGGTGCGTCCTGGCGCGGGCCGGGAATGAAGACACGCCAGCGGCCGTAGCGTTCCGGCTGGGCGTTGCCGTTGCTGCCGGTGTTGCCGTTCAGGGCGAAGTTCACCGGCACGCGCACGGTCCAGAAGTCCCGCGTACTGTCCTCGCCGGTGGTCGGCGGGACGAAGGTCCACTTGCGTGCGCTGCTGATGCTGGCCTTGGCGAGCTGGTCGCGCATCTTGGCCATGATCCGCTCCGGCGCGACCATGGTCATGTTCACCTGTTCGGCAATGACGTCGGCCACGGTCCCGTCGCGGGCCACCTTGACCAGCAGCAGCACGTCGCCCTGCCCGCCAATGCGGTAGACATCCTCAGGGTAGCGCGGTGGCGGCAGGCTCTTCCGGGTCACCGAATCGGTAGCCTTCGGATCATATTCACTGAAGTCGACACTGGTCATGCTGATCTGGTAATTGCCGTCCTCCTGCTCCTTGCCCCGCAGGCGCACCCGCAACGGGGCGTGGGCGGCCACCGGCTTGCCGTCCTGCAGCGTCGGCTCGAACTGCCAGCCGCGGATGGCACCTTCCACGAACGACACGATGCCTGGTGCAAGCATGGCCCGCTGGTCCAGGACCAGCGTGCGGACCGAACCATCGGCCGCTACCTCGATGCTGCCCGACAGCACCATGCTCATCTCGGCAGTGGCGCGCACCGCGCGCGCGTTCTGGGCCACGGCGTCGGCGGGCAGCAGGGGAGCACCGGCGGCGAACGCCAGGGCCAGGGCAAGGAACAAGGGGGAGCGCATCATTGCCGGATCCATGGTGATGAAGTGAACCCTGAGCGTACCGCAGTCCGAGCGGGACCGGCAGGCGGTCCACCGCGGGCGGTCCACGCCACGCCGTTCAGGCCAGGCGATGGGCCGCCGCGTAGGGCGGCGTATCCGGATAGTCACCGTCGGCGAAGCGCGCCTGCAGGCCCTGCCACCAAGCGGGGTCGAACAGGTGCCGGTAGTGCTCCCGCACGGCCGCCAGTTCGCTGGCAGGCAGGCCCATGAACGGGCCGAAGCGCTCCGGGAACACATCGCGTGGACCGACATGGAACCAGGGCTCGTCGGCCATGGCGTCCTCCGGCGTACGTGGCTGCGGCCAGGCGCGGAACACGCAGTCGCTGACCAGGCACAACTCGTCATAGTCGTAGAACACGGCCCGGCCATGCCGGGATACGCCGAAGTTCTTCGGCAGCATGTCGCCGGGGAAGATGTTGTTGCGCGCCATGTCGGTGATCGCCTGCGCATAGTCCAGTACCGCCGCGCGCACGGCCTCGCCGCCCTGCTCGCGCAGGTACAGGTTCAATGGCCGGAAGCGGCGCTGTACGTAGCACAGGGCCACTTCCACCTCGTCGCCATCCACGCGCACGCTCTGCGCGCACTGCTGCAGCAGCTCTTCCAGCAAGGCCGGTGCGAAACGGTCACGCGGGAAGCGCAGGTGGCGATACGGCTGCGCATCGAGCAGGCGGCCGACGCGGTCGAGGTTGAACACCAGCGCGTACTTCTCTTCCACCTGCTGCCGCGACATCGCCTTGGGCCAGGCGAAGCGGTCGCGGATCAGCTTGAACACCAGCGGATAGCTGGGCAGGGTGAACACCGCCATGACCATGCCCGGCGTGCCCTCGGCATGCACCAGCCGCTCCTGCCGGTGCTCGTTGAAGTGGCGGAAGAAGGTGCGGTAACGCTCGGTCTTGCCCTGCTTGGCACGGCCCAGCACCGTGTAGAGTTCATCGATCGGCTTGCCCGGCAGCAGGCTGCGCAGGAATACCACCGCATCGCCGACCGTTGCTAGGTTGGCCTGGAAGTAGCTGCGCGAGACGCCGAACAGGTGGGCAACGTCGCGACGCCGGGTCAGCACTGCATCGGCACGCAGGCCACGCTCATCGTTGACCAGTGCGATCACGCACGGCGAGAAGCGGTGCTCGCCGAACACCCGGCCGACCAGGTAGGCGCGGCGCTCCCGGTAGAACACGGTGTCGAGCAGCTCGATGCTGCGCACCGGCGTATCGCCCCAGTGCGCCAGATCGTCCTGCAGGCGCACGGCGATGGCCGCCGCGCAGCGCAGCTGGTGCGCATACGGAATGTCGAAACGGTAGTCGGCCAGCACGCGCTGCAGGGCCTCCACCGGCCGCGTCGGCGAGACGGCATAGGTATGCCGGGCGACCGGATGGGTGATCGCGTCGGATGGCTCGACATCGAAGGCGATGAACTCCAGCGCCGGATCCACGCCACGGATGGAAAACAGGCGCCGCGACAACGTGTTGTAGAAGGTCTTGTACAGTTCGGCGTCGATCAGTCCCCGCAGCAGTGCGCTGTACTGCGCATGCACCTGCAGCCACAGCGCGCGCTCGCCGATCACGTCGCCGGCGAGGCGGCGCAGTGCATCCATCTGCTCGGCGATGCACAGGTCATACAACGCGATGCGCTCGACCGCATCCTGGCGCGCGCCCGCCCAGTCGCGCTGCTCGAAGCGCTGCCGTGCACGGGCGGTGATCGCCGCGAAGCGGGCATGGTACTGCTCGAAACCATCGCGGATGGCGCCGGCGATGCGCGGCGCCAGCTCGGCAGCGATGTCAGGCTCGGACATGCAGGGCTCACCCGGAAGGACCGGCTTCACCATACGCGGGCGTGTGCAATGGCGTCGAGTGCGGAGGTAGTGCCGGCCGCTGGCCGGCAGCACCTGGACGTCGATGGATCGATGCAGACGCCGGCCAGCGGCCGGCACTACCGGCTCAGATCGCCAGTTCGGCCTCCACGTCCTGCACCTTGCGCCGGGCCAATGCCAGGTTGGACTTGGTACGGTCCAGGACGATGTAGAAGAACAGGCCCTTCTTCTTCGCCACCGGGCGCATGATGTGGTACGCCTTGCCCAGCGAGATCAGGATGTCTTCGATACTGTCGTTGAGGTTCAGCGACGCGGCGGTCTTCATCTTGGCGCGGATCACTTCGGTGTTGCCGGCGGCAGCCACTTCCATGTCCATGCCGGCACCGGCCTCGCCCAGCAGCATGCCGCTTTCGTAGTCGACCAGCGCCACGGCCTGCGCGCCGTCGATACCCATCAGTGCGTTCAACGATTCATTCAATCCAGCCACGTCGCACCCCTTGTCGAAGTTGGTTCGAGCCCCTCGTTCCCCTGCGGCCGGGCTCACGATCCGCCGAGTTCGGCCAGGATCGCCTGGCCACATTCCCTGCTCTGCCACAGCACCTGTCCGATCACGCTGCGCTGGTCGCAGGCCGCCATCAGCAGCAACGGCGCGCGCCTATCAGCCTGGATCGCCAGCATCAGCACCTTGCCGCCCAGGGCTTCCAGCATCAGCGTCTGCAGATCACCCAGCACCAGTTCGCGCCCGACCGCCGCGGCCAGCGCCAGCATCGCGCTGGTCATCGCGGCCAGCCGTTCACCGCGCCCGTCGGCCCCGGCGCTGACCAGGGCGAAGCCATCAACGCTGGCCAGGACCACGGTTCGTACCCCTTCGACCCGCTGCTGCAGGTCCTGCAGCAGGGGTTGCAGGCGCTCACGCTGGCCGGCGTCGGGCAATACCGCCATCTGCCCGTCAGCCATGCGCAGCCACCAGTGCGTGCGCTTCCATTTCGCTCATCAGTACGTCCATCAGCAGCAGTCCCTGTTCCCGGTCACGGGCATCGATGGCCAGCAGCGGCAGTGGCTGGTCGTCCAGGCAGGCTCGGCTGGCCCAGTCATCCAGTGCCGCCTGCGGCGCCTGGTCCAGGTGGGTGACCGCCACCACCAGTGCCAGGGACGATGCAAACGGCTGCAGCACCTGCAGGTAGTCCTCCAGCTCGCTGGCCAGGCCTGCGCGGCGCGCGTCCAGCAGCAGCACCGCGCCGCGCGCACCCTGCAGCAGGATCGGCCACAGGAAGTCGAAGCGCTGCTGGCCGGGCGTTCCGTACAGCCGCAGGCGCTCGCCATTGGGAAGGTCGATGTCTGCGTAGTCCAGCGCGACGGTGGTGGAGGCCTTGTCGGCACCGAGGCGGTCACTGTTGGCCACGTCGGTATCGATCACTGCGCCCGCAGCGATGCTGCGCACCAGGGTCGACTTGCCGCTGCCCATGCCACCCAGCACGACCACCTTGTGCTCACGCATTGCGCTCGCTCCCGCGCAGGTGCCGCCACAGGCGGGCAAGCAATCCACTGTCGGCGCGGCTGCCGTCGGTCGCCATCATCGGCGTCGCCGGGGCGGCCTGCAGCTGCGCGTAGCCGCACAGATAGGCGGCATGGATGAAGTCGCGCACTGCCGCCGCCGGCAGTTCCAGCAGCATCGCGCACTCTTCAACCGTGCACGCACGCTTGAGCAGCAGCGAGCACAGGCGGAAACCATCGTGGTCGTGTCCCAGCACGCGGAAATCCGGCCAGCGCAGCAGCTTCACCGAGGCACCGCGCAGGCGTTCATCCAGTGCCTGCCAATGGCGGCTGCGCTGCGCCCATTGCCACAACAGCGGCCGCAGCGGCTGGCGGGGCCGGTCACCGGCCAGCGCCTGCAGGCGCGCAGGGGTCAGCGCATCCAGCTGCAGGCGCTCGAACGCATCGGCCAGGCGCTCCACCAGCGCACTCGCCGGTTCCTGCAACAGCACCGCCTGGTCGTGCTCCAGATCCATCAGCAGCAAGGGCTCGCCCGCATCGCTCAACAGTGCCTGCCCTTGCCTCAAAGGCAGCCGCTCGCGCAGCAGGCGGGTGATGGCGTGCGCACCATCGGCCAGACGGATCGGTGCAGGTGCGTGCATGGCCAAGGGCTCGGGTGCCAACTCCATGCGGCGCAGCGCGCGGCCGATGGCACCATCGTCGAGTACGTCCTGCTGTCCGTCGCCGTCACGCAGCTGGCCGCCGATGTCCTCGATCCAGCACTGCAGGCGCGGCCGCTGCTGGCGCATGCGCTGCGCCGCGTTGCGCAACGCCGGGGTATCGCGGATGACCAGCAGGTCGCAGTCGTCCAGGTCCTGGCTGCGGCGGATCTGGCCATCCGGCAGTGCCGAGGCCACGCGCAGCCGTTGCAGCAGCGCCTGCTCGCCCTGGATGTCGGTTCCCACTACCAGCACGCGTGCCATCCGTGTTCCCCGAGTGACCACCTCCCCGGTGGTCTCGCGTCGCCAAGGCTAGGCCATTGCCAACGAAGGCCGTCGTGATCGACTGCTCAGATTGAGCGGGGTCGCAGCGGCGTGCTGATCGGTTCTGCGACGGCCATCGCGGGCAAGTTTCATGCCCCTTTGACGGCCTTCCGACGACCGACGGATGTCACGGTTTCATCGCCTGGGGTCAGATCCCTTTTGCCATGCAAAAGGGATCTGACCCCGGAGCCAAAAAGAAACCCGCGCCGAAGCGCGGGTTCCAGTGTCACCACCGAACGGCGATGGATCAGCCGCGCAACTGCTCCAGCGCGGCATTGAAGGTCGCGCTCGGGCGCATCGCCTTGCTGGCCTTGGCCACGTCCGGACGGTAGTAGCCCCCGATGTCCACGGCCTTGCCCTGCACCGCGATCAGCTCTTCGACGATCTTCTGCTCGTTGTCGGTCAGCGCCTTGGCCAGCGGGGCGAAGCGCGCCTTCAGGGCGGCGTCTTCGTCCTGCGCGGCCAGGGCCTGGGCCCAGTACAGCGCGATGTAGAAGTGGCTGCCACGGTTGTCGATGCCACCGAGCTTGCGCGACGGCGACTTGTCGTTGTCCAGGAACTGGCCGTTGGCTTCGTCCAGCGCCTTGGCCAGCACACGGGCAGCGGCGTTGTCGTAGCGGTTGCCCAGGTGTTCCAGCGACGCGGCCAGGGCCAGGAATTCACCCAGCGAATCCCAGCGCAGGTAGTCTTCCTCGACGAACTGCTGCACGTGCTTCGGGGCCGAACCACCGGCGCCGGTCTCGAACAGGCCGCCACCGGCCATCAGCGGCACGATCGACAGCATCTTGGCGCTGGTGCCCAGCTCCATGATCGGGAACAGGTCGGTCAGGTAGTCACGCAGTACGTTGCCGGTCACCGAGATGGTGTCCTCGCCCTTGCGGATGCGGTCCAGCGAGAACGCGGTGGCTTCCACCGGCGGCAGGATGCGGATGTCCAGACCGGCAGTGTCGTGGTCCTTGAGGTACTGCTCGACCTTGGCGATGACCTGCGCGTCGTGGGCACGGGCGGCATCCAGCCAGAACACGGCCGGGGTGCTGCTCAGGCGGGCGCGCTCGACGGCCAGCTTCACCCAGTCCTGGATCGGCGCGTCCTTGGTCTGGCACATGCGCCAGATGTCACCGGCTTCGACGACATGCTCGAACACCACGGTGCCGGCATCGTCGGTGACCTTGACCACGCCGTCGGCGGTGATCTGGAAGGTCTTGTCGTGCGAGCCGTACTCTTCGGCCTTCTGCGCCATCAGGCCGACGTTCGGCACCGAACCCATGGTGGCCGGATCGAAGGCACCGTGCGCCTTGCAGTCGTCGATGACGGCCTGGTACACGCCGGCGTAGCAGCGGTCCGGAATGACGGCCTTGGTGTCCTGCAGCTTGCCTTCGGCATTCCACATCTTGCCGGAGTCGCGGATCATCGCCGGCATCGAGGCGTCGACGATGACGTCGCTCGGCACGTGCAGGTTGGTGATGCCCTTGTCCGAGTTGACCATGGCCAGCGCCGGGCGCTGCGCGTACTCGGCCTTCAGATCGGCTTCGATGGCGGCGCGGGTAGCCTCCGGCAGCGAAGGCAGGCGTGCGACCAGGTCACCGATGCCGTTGTTGGCATCGAAGCCGGCCTGCTTGATGGCGTCGGCGTGCTTGGCCAGCACATCCTTGTAGAACTCTTCGACGACCACGCCGAACATGATCGGGTCGGAGACCTTCATCATGGTCGCCTTCAGGTGCAGCGAGAACAGCACGCCCTGGGCCTTGGCATCGGCAATCTGCTCGCCGATGAACGCGGCCAGTGCCTTGCGGCTCATCACGGCGGCGTCGACGATCTCGCCGGCCTTGACCGCCGTCTTTTCCTTCAGCACGACGGTGCTGCCGTCGTTGCCGTGGAAGGTGATCTTCAGCGAACCGGCGTTGGCCAGGGTGGCCGACTTCTCGCTGCCGTAGAAATCACCGGCGGCCATGTGCGCGACGTGCGACTTCGAATCGGCCGACCAGGCGCCCATGCGGTGCGGGTGCTTGCGCGCGTAGTTCTTCACCGACAGCGGTGCGCGGCGGTCGGAGTTGCCTTCGCGCAGCACCGGGTTCACCGCGCTGCCCTTGACCTTGTCGTAGCGCGCCTTGTAGTCGCGCTGCTGGTCGTCGGCCGGGGTTTCCGGGTAGTCCGGCAGCGGATAGCCCTGGTCCTGCAGTTCCTTGATGGCCGCCTTCAGCTGCGGCACCGAGGCGGAGATGTTCGGCAGCTTGATGATGTTGGCGTCCGGGGTGGTCGCCAGCTGGCCCAGCTCGGCCAGGTCGTCACTGACCTTCTGCGCGTCGGCCAGCAGTTCCGGGAACTGCGACAGGATGCGCCCGGACAGCGAGATGTCACGGGTTTCCACCACGATGCCGGCAGTGGCGGTGTAGGCGTCAACGATCGGCAGCAGCGACTGGGTGGCCAGGAACGGGGCTTCGTCGGTCAGCGTGTAGAGAATCTTGGACATGGGGGACTTGGACTCTGTAGCAGTGCTCAGGGGAAGGCCGGCGCCAGCGCCGGGCCACGTGCAACCGTGTCGCGCGCGGGGCCGGGCCCCACGCTTTCCCCCGTCGCCGTCAGGGTGGGCGCGCGGCGGGGAAACCCCTGCATTGTCGCGTTTTCAGCCGCGCGGGGCAAAGCCGCGCCATACGCGGCGGTACTGCAACGCAGTGATTCATCGGCTCGGGCTTGCGCCGCCGCATGACATTCCTGGTAGATCCACGCCATGCGCGGGTGAGGCCTGGGCTCGGCGCAATAAAAAAGGACGCAGCCTCGCGGCTGCGTCCATCGTGAGCCCTGCCGGGAGAGAGTCGGCAGGACTTACTTGACCTCGAACTCCTGCGGCGTTCCGGCCGCCTTGCCATCGACCATGACCTCGGCGCGGTACTTGCCGACCGGCCAGCCCTTTGCATTCTTGAACGTGACGTTGGTGGTTTCAGCGCCGCTGGTGTTCAGCGCCGCGTTCTGCTCGCCGGCCACCTGGCCA
This sequence comes from Stenotrophomonas sp. YJH_SMC_10, assembly GCF_059371555.1. Lineage (NCBI taxonomy): Bacteria > Pseudomonadati > Pseudomonadota > Gammaproteobacteria > Lysobacterales > Lysobacteraceae > Stenotrophomonas > Stenotrophomonas sp. YJH_SMC_10. The sequence goes on from NZ_JCAFUS010000005.1 coordinate 104,489, forward strand.
TCCTGGAACGTCAGCTTGGCACCGACGTTGACGTTGTTGGCGGCGCCGTCGGTCTTGACCGAGACGATTATGTCGTCCTTCGGCGAGAACAGGGCCGCCGGTGCAACCGACTTGTCTGCGGCTGCGGTCTTGCCGACAGTGACGGCCGATACGCTGACCGCAGCGGCTTCGGCCATCGGCGGCGGCGCGCCGGTCATCGGGGCCGGCGCTGCCGGCTCGGCCGGAGCAGTGGCCGCCGGGGCGGCGGTGCTGTCGGTCGACTCTTCCTTCTTCTTGCAGCCGACCAGGGCAACGCTGCCCAGCAGTGCGGCGATCAGGGCGGTCTGGAGCGGGGTGGTCTTGATCATTCGGGGTTCCTCCCAGGGATTGTCGGACGGCGGTCGATCGCCGGCTTACTTCGGCGGCAGTTTCAGGGTCTGGCCCGGGAAGATCTTGTCCGGGTCATCAAGCACATCGCGGTTGGCTTCGAAGATCTTCTTCCAGGCATTGGCGTCGCCCAGATGCTGCTTGGCGATCTTCGACAGCGAGTCCCCCTTCTGCACGGTGTAGGTGCCGCCGCTGACAACGTCGGCGGTACTGTCCACCGAGGCGCTGACGCCGGAAAAGTCCGCCTTCGGTGCCTGTTCGGCGGTACTGTCGACGCTGCTGCTGACGCCGGAGAAATCGGCCTTCTTCTCGGTACTCATCCACAACTCCCGTCTGCATGACTACGTGGCTCGCACGGTGCCATGGCGGTTGTTAAATGGGGATGGTGCAGATGTGAAGCCGCCCCCGGGGGCGGCTGAACAATCGGGGGAATGGACGCCCGGTAGTGCCGGCCGCTGGCCGGCTGTGCCAGGGGAATCGGGCCCTGGCCGATTGCCGGCCCGCGGCCGGCACCACCCGTAACCGCCTGCGAACGATGGTAGTGCCGGCCGCTGGCCGGTGCTCGCCGGGCCTGGCCCGGCGCAACGAGCAGCCGCCTGCGGCGGCTACTGCCGCAGCTCGCGGTAGGTCGCGGCCGGGGCGGTGATGCCCGGGCTGGCACGCCAGGGATTGATGTCCAGGCCACCGCGGCGGGTGTAGCGGGCCTCCACTTCCAGCCAGTGCGGCTGGCAGCGCGCGGACACCTCGCTGAAGATCCGCTCGACGCACTGCTCGTGGAACTCGGCGTGCTCGCGATAGCTGACCAGATAGCGCAGCAGGCCGGCGCGGTCGATCTTCGGCCCACGGTAACGCAGGCTGACCGTGGCCCAGTCCGGCTGGCCGGTGACCGGGCAGTTGGACTTCAGCAGCGCCGAAACCAGGGTCTCCTCCACCACCTCGCCCACATCGGCGGCAAGGAAGTCGGCCCGCGGCGGGCCGTAGCAGTCGATCTCCACGTCCAGCCCGTCGATGGATTCACCGAGCGGCGTCTCCCGCAGGCCCGGCAGGCCGAACTCGACCTGGACCGGCGCACCGGCACAGGCCGACAGATCCGCCGCGATGCGCGAGCGCAGCGCCTCGGCGCTGTCGATGCGGGTGCTGTTGAGGGAGTTCAGGTACAGCTTGAACGACTTCGACTCGATCAACCGCGGCGAGGTGCAGGGCACCTGGACGGTGGCCACGGCCACCTGCGGCTTGCCGCGCGGGTCGAGCCAGCTCAGTTCGAATGCATGCCAGCGGTCGTGGCCGACGAACGGCAGCGCGGCATCATCGAGGCCGATCTCGGCACGGGCGCCGCTGCGCGGGATGGGAAACAGCAGGCCGGGGTCGTACTGCGACGGGTAACTGACCTCGCGACCGAGGCTGGAATCCTGGGGGGTGTTCATGGGCGCCATTGTATCGCGCGAGGGTGGGCCTTCGGCCGGGCCAGCCAACGGCGGAGCCCCTCCGTGGTGGTTGTGTTGGATGGTCGCGAAAGGCGGTCTATCGGCTTGGCCGGGTGGGCAGGCGGGCCGGGGGACGCCGTAAACCCATCCCTGGGGGCTTGGCCGCGGCATCCATGCCGCGGACACCCCCGCCCCGCCTACCCACCCGCCCCGTGACAGTTCCCTGCGCGCGGCCACCACCACGGGAAAGATCAGAGAATCAAAATCCGATCCTTCGGACATTTGCGATGTCTGCCATCCACGCATGGCGTGGATCTACCGGCAAGCCACGGGATCGGGTCTGGAGGAAAGCCCCCTGAGTCAGGGGGCGGCCGCGAAGCGGCAGGGGTCTGGAAGCTGGTAAGGGGGGCCCACGGTTCGCGCAGCGAACCGTGGGAGCGACAGCGCGCATGCGATGTCGCGTACCCAGGGCGCAGCCCTGCCGGAAACCCTCACCCCGCCGGGGTGCCGGCACCGTGCAGGTAATCCAGGCTCACCTGCAGCAGCGCCCTCAACCCGACGTCCAGCGCCTTCTCATCCAGCAGGAATTTCGGCGAATGGTTGGCCGGCGCCGTCGCCGGATCGATACCCACGCTGGTGGACCCGACGAAGAAGAACATCCCCGGCACTTCCTTCGCGTACAGCGAGAAATCCTCCGCGCCCATCTGCAGCGGCGGCTCGTACACATTGTCCTTGCCCACCACCGCCTGCAGGCTCGGCAGCATCTTCGCGGTCAGCGCCGGGTCGTTCACCGTGGCCGGGTTGCCCTCCGATTCGTAGATGTCGGTCACCGCCTTGGCGCCATGCGCGGCCGCCGTGTGTTCGGCCACGTTGCGCAGGTCGGCGAAGATCTGCTGGCGCATGCCTTCGTCGAAGGTGCGGATGGTGCCGACCATCTCCACTTCATCGGGAATGATGTTGTAGCGGATGCCGCCGTTGATCGCGCCGAAGGTCAGCACGGCCGGCTGCTTGGACAGGTTGGCGCGGCGGCTGACGATGGTCTGCGCGGTCCCCACCAGGTCGGCGGTGGCGACGATCGGATCAACACCGTTCCACGGCGCCGAGCCGTGCGTCTGGCGGCCGATCACCTTGATGCCGAAACGGTCCGAGGCCGCCATCAACGGGCCGCCGCGCACGGCGATCTGCCCCGCCTGCACGCTGGAGAACACGTGCAGGCCGAACACCGCCTCCGGCCTGAAATCGGCAAACAGGCCTTCCTTCAGCATGAGTGCGGCGCCACCCTCTTCCGGCGGCGGGGCCCCCTCTTCGGCCGGCTGGAAGATCAGCATCACCTGGCCCGGCAGGTCCTTCTTCATCGACACCAGCGCTTCGGCCACGCCGAGCAGGGTGGCGGTATGCGCATCATGGCCGCAGGCATGCATCACGCCCACGGTCTGCCCGCGGTACTGGTCGGTCGCCTTGGAGGCGAACGGCAGGCCGGTCTGCTCGGTCACCGGCAAGGCGTCCATGTCCGCGCGCAACGCGATCTTCGGGCCGGGCTTGCCGCCTTCGATGATCGCCACCACGCCGTGGTGGGCAATGCCGGTCTTCGGCTTCAGGCCCATCGCACGCAGGCGCTTGGCTACCTCGGCCGAGGTGCGCGCCTCGCGGTTGGACAACTCCGGATGCTGGTGGAAATCGCGGCGCCATTCGACCACCTTGGCCTGCAGCCGCTGCGCGGCAGCGGTCACTTCCGGGCGCTGCCCGTCCTGGGCGTGGGCAAGGGCCGGCAGGGCCAGCAGCAGGGCGGACAGCAGCAGCGAACGGCGCATCACAATCTCCACGGCAGGGGGTTCCAGCTGAATGTAGGGCAACACCGCCGCCACGGGAACCTCCGCGGCCGGATCCGGTCTTAGCGCCCGTCCCATCCGTCATGCAGGAAACGTGATGTGGCACAGGTATGCTTTGCGCATTGCCCGCCGGGCTCCGCCCGGTCCAGCCCTCTTGGAGTCCTCGTAATGTCACGTGTTTGGAAGATCGTGCTGCTGGTCGTGGCAGTGCTGGTGCTGGCCGTGGTCGGCCTGCGCGTCATCGGCGGCGGCAAGGACAAGGCTGGAAAACCCGCTGCGGGCGCGCGCCAGGGCGGCGAAGACCCGGATGCCGGCCCGGTGCCGGTCACCGTGGTGGATGCCACGCGCCAGGACGTGCCGGTGTACGCCAGCGCGCTGGGCACGGTGACTGCGATGAACACCGTGACCGTCAGCCCGCAGGTCGGCGGCCAGCTGATGAGCCTGAATTTCCGCGAAGGCCAGGAAGTGAAGCAGGGCGACGTGCTGGCGGTGATCGACCCGCGCACCGCCCAGGCCAGCTACGACCAGGCCGCTGCGGCCAAGCGCCAGAACGAGGCGCTGCTGGCCACCGCGCGCTCCAACTACCAGCGCTCGAACGCACCGGAATATCGCCAGTACGTCGCCAAGACCGATCTGGATACACAACGAAACCAAGTGGCACAGTACGAAAGCGCGGTGGCGGCCAACGAGGCCAGCATGCGCTCGGCGCAGGTGCAGCTGCAGTACACCAAGGTCACCGCACCGATCTCCGGCATCGCCGGCATCCGCGCGGTCGATGCCGGCAACGTGGTCAACGCCGGCACCGCACTGGTCACGCTGACCCAGATCCACCCGATCCACGTGCTGTTCAACCTGCCCGAACGCCAACTCGGCGACGTGCGCCAGGCACAGGCCGCCGGCACGGTGCCAGTGGCCGCACTGGACCGCGCCGATTCGCACGTGCTGTCCGGCGACGGCAAGCTCGATGTGGTCGACAACCTGATCAGCGCGGACAGCGGCACGTTCAAGGCGCGTGCCGTGTTCGACAATGCCGACAACGGCCTGTGGCCGGGGCAGTTCGTCAACGTGCGCATGCAGCTGCGCACGATCGCCAGCGGCGTGGTCATTCCCACCCAGGCGGTACTGCGGGGTCCGGACGGCGAGTACGTCTATGTCGTGCAGGGCGACAACACGGTGAAGATGCAGACCGTGCGCAGCGGCGTGGAAGTGGGCGACAGCCAGGTGCAGATCGCCGAAGGCCTGAAGGGCGGCGAGCGCGTGGTCAGTGAGGGCCAGTTCCGCCTGAAGCCGGGCAGCAAGGTCACCGCGCTGAAGCCGGGCGAGACCCCGGCCGCACCGACCGAGGCCGAACTGAAGGCGGCCGAACAGAAGAACGCGGGCGGCGGTGGCCGTCGCGGTGGTGGCCCGCGCTGAGCGCAGGCCACTGATCTCCCTCGCGCCGGCAGACCCGCCGGCGCCGACATTGAAGTGCCAGCAAGGATCAGTCCGTGGGCTTTTCGACGATCTTCATCCGCCGCCCGATCGCCACCTCGCTGTTGATGGCGGGCCTGTTGCTGCTGGGCATCCTGGGTTACCGCAAGCTGCCGGTGTCGGCGCTGCCGGAAATCGATGCACCCAGCCTGGTGGTCACCACCCAGTACCCCGGTGCCAATGCCACCACCATGGCTTCGCTGGTCACCACCCCGCTGGAGCGCCAGTTCGGGCAGATCTCCGGGCTGGAGCTGATGACCTCCGACTCGTCGGCCGGCTTGTCCACGATCATCCTGCAGTTCTCGATGGACCGCGACATCGACATCGCCGCGCAGGACGTGCAGGCGGCGATCCGCCAGGCCACCCTGCCCTCGTCGCTGCCCTACCAGCCGGTCTACAACCGGGTGAACCCGGCCGACGCGGCCATCGTCACCCTGAAACTGACCTCTGACACGCGCCCGCTGCGCGACGTCAACAATTACGCCGACTCCATCCTGGCCCAGCGCCTGTCGCAGGTGCAGGGTGTGGGCCTGGTGTCGATTGCCGGCAACGTGCGCCCGGCCGTGCGCATCCAGGTCAACCCGGCGCAGCTGTCGAACATGGGCCTGACCCTGGAGCAGCTGCGCAGTGCGCTGACCCAGGCCAACGTCAATGCGCCGAAGGGTTCGTTGAACGGCAAGACCCAGTCCTACAGCATCGGCACCAACGACCAGCTGGCCAGCGCCGCCGAATACCGCGACACCATCATCAGCTACAAGAACGGCCGCCCGGTACGGCTGTCGGACGTGGCCGAGGTGGTGGATGGCGTGGAGAACGACCAGCTCGCCGCCTGGGCCGATGGCAAGCCGGCGGTGCTGCTGGAAGTGCGTCGCCAGCCCGGTGCCAACATCGTGCAGACCGTCGAGCGCATCCGCGCGATCCTGCCGCAATTGCAGGGCGTGCTGCCGGCAGACGTGCACCTGGAGATATTCAACGACCGTACCGAGACCATCCGCGCCTCGGTGCATGAAGTGCAGTTCACCCTGATCCTCACCATCGGCCTGGTGGTGGCGGTGATCTTCGTGTTCCTGCGCCGGCTGTGGGCCACCATCATCCCCTCGGTGGCGGTGCCGCTGTCGCTGGCCGGCACCTTTGCGGTGATGGCGTTCGCCGGCATGTCGCTGGACAACCTCTCGCTGATGGCGCTGGTGGTGGCCACCGGCTTCGTGGTCGACGATGCGATCGTGATGATCGAGAACATCGTGCGCTACATCGAGCAGGGCAAGAGCGGCAAGGAAGCGGCCGAGATCGGTGCGCGCCAGATCGGCTTCACCGTGCTGTCGCTGACCGTCTCGCTGGTCGCCGTGTTCCTGCCGCTGCTGCTGATGCCCGGCGTCACCGGCCGCCTGTTCCATGAGTTCGCCTGGGTGCTGAGCATCGCGGTGGTGCTGTCGATGCTGATCTCGCTGACGCTCACCCCGATGATGTGCGCCTACCTGCTCAAGCCCGACGCCCTGCCCGAAGGCGAGGACGCGCATGAGCGTGCAGCGGCGGCCGGCAAGCAGAACCTGTGGACGCGCACCGTCGGCCTGTACGAGCACAGCCTGGACTGGGTGCTGGGCCACCAGCGCCTGACCCTGGCCGTGGCCGGCGGCGCGCTGGTGCTGACCGTGCTGCTGTATGTGCTGATTCCCAAGGGCCTGCTGCCCGAACAGGACACCGGCCTGATCACCGGCGTGGTGCAGGCCGACCAGAACATCGCCTTCCCGCAGATGGAACAGCGCACCCGGCAGGTCGCCGAAGCGCTGCGCCAGGATCCGGACGTGACCGGCGTGTCGGCGTTCATCGGTGCCGGCAGCATGAACCCCACGCTCAACCAGGGCCAGCTGTCGATCGTGCTGAAGGAGCGCAGCCAGCGCGACGGCCTGGAGCAGATCCTGCCCCGCCTGCAGAAGGCGGTGGCCGGGATCCCGGGCGTGGCCCTGTACCTGAAGCCGGTGCAGGACGTGACCCTGGATACCCGCGTGGCCGCCACCGAGTACCAGTACTCGCTGTCGGACGTGGATTCGGCAACGGTGGCCACCCAGGCCACGCGCCTGACCGAAGCGCTGCGCAAGCGCCCGGAACTGGCTGACGTCGACAACAACCTGTCCAACCAGGGCCGCGCCCTGGAGCTGAACATCGACCGCGACAAGGCCAGCGTGCTGGGCGTGCCGATGCAGACCATCGACGACACGCTCTACGATGCGTTCGGCCAGCGCCAGATTTCCACCATCTTCACCGAGCTCAACCAGTATCGCGTGGTGCTGGAAGTGGCGCCGGAGTTCCGCACCAGCACCGCGTTGATGGAGCAGCTGGCGGTGGCCTCCAACGGCGCCGGCGCGCTGACCGGCACCAACGCCACCAGCTTCGGCCAGGTCACTTCGTCCAACTCGTCGACCGCCACCGGCATCGGCGCGCAGAACACCGGCATCACCGTCGGCGCCGGCAACATCATCCCGTTGTCTGCGCTGGCCGAAGGCAAGGTCAGCAGTGCGCCGCTGGTGGTCAGCCACCAGCAACAGCTGCCGGCGGTGACCGTGTCGTTCAACGTGGCACCGGGCTATTCGCTGTCCGAAGCGGTGCGGGCGATCCAGGAAACCAAGGACAGCCTGGACATGCCCACCCACCTGCATGCCGAGTTCATCGGCAAGGCCGCCGAGTTCACCGGCAGCCAGACCGACGTGGTGTGGCTGCTGCTGGCCTCGCTGGTGGTGATCTACATCGTGCTGGGCGTGCTGTACGAGAGCTACATCCACCCGATCACGATCATCTCCACGCTGCCGCCGGCCGGTGTCGGCGCGCTGCTGGCGCTGATGGTGTGCGGCCTGAGCCTGTCGGTGGATGGCATCGTCGGCATCGTGCTGCTGATCGGCATCGTCAAGAAGAACGGCATCATGATGGTGGACTTCGCGATCGAGGCGCGTCGCGCCGGCGCCAACGCGCACGAAGCGATCCGCCGTGCCTGCCTGCTGCGCTTCCGCCCGATCATGATGACCACCGCCGCGGCCATGCTCGGCGCGCTGCCGCTGGCACTGGGCACCGGCATCGGCTCGGAGCTGCGCCGCCCGCTGGGCATCGCCATCGTCGGTGGCCTGCTGCTGTCGCAGCTGGTGACCCTGTACACCACCCCGGTGATCTACCTGTACATGGAGCGTTTCTCCGAGTGGCTGGCGCGCCGCCGCGAACAGCGCGCCCTGCGCGACGGGTCGCTGCAGGAGCCGCAGGCATGATCCACGCCCCGCTGCTGCGGGGGGCCGCGCGATGAACCTGTCCGGCCCCTTCATCCGCCGCCCGATCGGCACCGCGCTGCTGGCCATCGGCCTGTTCATGGTCGGCCTGATCTGCTACCTGCGCCTGGGCGTGTCGGCATTGCCGAACATCGAGATCCCGGTGATCTTCGTGCATGCCAGCCAGTCCGGCGCCGATGCGGCGACCATGGCGTCCACGGTCACCGCGCCGCTGGAACGCCACCTCGGCCAGCTGCCGGGCATCGACCGCATGCGCTCGTCGAGCTCGGAAGGCAGCTCGCTGGTGTTCATGATCTTCCAGAGCGGCCACAACATCGACTCGGCCGCGCTGGACGTGCAGACGGCGATCAACTCGGCCCAGGCCGACCTGCCCTCGGGCATGGGGTCGCCGATGTACCAGAAGGCGAACCCGAACGACGACCCGGTGATCGCCATCGCGTTGACCTCGCAGACGCAGTCGGCCGATGAGCTGTACAACGTCGCCGATTCGCTGCTGGCACAGCGCATCCGCCAGATCAGTGGCGTCGCCTCGGTCGACATCGCCGGCGCGTCGACGCCAGCGGTGCGCGTGGACGTCAACCTGCGCCTGATGAACGCGCTGGGCCTGACCGCCGATGACCTGCGCAATGCGGTGCGTGCGGCCAACGTGACCTCGCCCACCGGCTTCCTCAGCGACGGCAACACCACCACCGCGATCATCGCCAACGATTCGGTGGCGCGTGCGGCCGACTTCGCCGACCTGGTCGTCAAGACCCAGGGCGATGGCCGGGTGATCCGTCTCAAGGACGTCGCCAACGTCTACGACGGCCAGCAGGATGCCTACCAGGCCGCCTGGTTCGACCACAAGCCGGCGGTGGTGATGTACGTGTTCACCCGTGCCGGCGCCAACATCGTGGAGACCGTGGACCGGGTCAAGGCGCAGATTCCGACCCTGCGCGACTACCTGCAGCCAGGCACCACGATGACGCCGTACTTCGACCGTACGCCGACCATCCGTTCGTCGCTGCATGAAGTGCAGATCACTCTGCTGATCAGCCTGGCGATGGTGGTGCTGACGATGGCGCTGTTCCTGCGCCGGCTGGCACCGACGCTGATCGCCGCAGTGACCGTGCCGCTGTCGCTGGCCGGTGCCGCGCTGGTGATGTACGTGATGGGCTTCACCCTGAACAACCTCAGCCTGCTGGCGCTGGTGATCGCGATCGGCTTCGTGGTCGACGATGCGATCGTGGTGATCGAGAACATCATGCGCCATCTCGACGAGGGCATGCCGCGCATGCAGGCGGCGTTGACCGGTGCGCGCGAGATCGGCTTCACCATCGTCTCGATCACCGCCTCGCTGGTGGCGGTGTTCATTCCGCTGCTGTTCGCCAGCGGCATGATGGGTGCGTTCTTCCGCGAGTTCACCGTCACCCTGGTGGCAGCCATCGTGGTCTCGATGATTGTCTCGCTGACGTTGACCCCGGCGCTGTGCAGCCGCTTCCTCAGTGCACACGACCACAGCGCGCCGCCGTCGCGTTTCGGCCGCTGGCTGGACGCCGGCCACGAGCGCATGCTGCGCATCTACACCGTCTTCCTCGACTTCTCGCTGCGCCACGCGCTGCTGTTGTCGCTGACCCCGCTGATCCTGATTGGCGTCACCGTGTTCCTGTTCGGCGCAGTGAAGAAGGGCGCGTTCCCGCCGCAGGACACCGGCCTCATCTGGGGCCGCGCCAACTCCAGTGCCACGGTGTCCTTCGAGGACATGGTCGCCCGCCAGCGCCGCATCACCGACATGCTGATGGCCGACCCGGCGGTGAAAACGGTGGGCGTGCGCCTGGGCAGTGGCCGCCAGGGCTCCAGCGCGCAGTTCAACATCGAGCTGAAATCGCGCAAGGAAGGCCGCCGTGAAACCACCGCGCATGCCCTGGCACGGCTGAGTGCGAAGGCCGACCGCTACCCCGACCTGCAGCTGCGCCTGCGCGCGATCCAGGACCTGCCCAGCAACGACGGCGGCGGCGCCAGCCAGGGTGCGCAGTACCGCATTTCCCTGCAGGGCAACGACCTGGCCGCACTGCAGGAATGGCTGCCCAAACTGCAAGCGGAACTGAAGAAGAACCCGAAGTTGCGCGACGTCGGCACCGACGTGGACAACGCCGGCCTGCGCCAGAACATCCAGATCGATCGCGCCAAGGCCGCACGCCTGGGCATCACCGTGGGTGCCATCGACGGTGCGCTGTACGGCGCGTTCGGCCAGCGCCAGATCTCGACCATCTATTCGGACATCAACCAGTACAGCGTGGTGGTCAATGCGCTGCCCTCGCAGACCGCCACGCCGGCGGCGCTGGATGAGGTGTACGTGCGCGCGCGCAACGGCGACATGGTGCCGATCACCGCGGTGGCCACCCAGATGCCCGGGCTGGCACCGTCGCAGATCACCCACGAGAACCAGTACACGACGATGGACCTGAGCTACAACCTGGCTCCCAACGTGAGCATGGGTGAGGCCAAGGCGATCATCGATGCCACCGTGGCCGGCATGCGCATGCCCGGTGACATCCGCCTGGCCGACGACGCCGGCTTCGGTTTCAACTCCGATCCCAGCGACATGCTGATCCTGGTACTGGCCGCGATCCTGACCGTGTACCTGGTGCTGGGCATGCTCTACGAGAGCCTGATCCACCCGGTCACCATCCTGTCCACGTTGCCTGCGGCCGGCGTCGGCGCGCTGCTGGCGCTGTTCGGCACCAACACCGAGCTGTCGGTGATCTCGATGATCGCGCTGGTGCTGCTGATCGGCATCGTCAAGAAGAACGCGATCATGATGATCGACTTCGCCCTGGTGGCGCAGCGCGAGCATGGGCTGGCGCCGCGCGACGCTGCACGCGAAGCCAGCATCGTCCGCTTCCGCCCGATCATGATGACCACAATGGTCGCGATCCTGGCCGCCGTGCCGCTGGCGATCGGCCTGGGCGAAGGATCCGAACTGCGCCGCCCGCTGGGCATCGCGATGATCGGCGGCCTGCTGTTCTCGCAGAGCCTGACCCTGCTCAGCACGCCGGCGCTGTACGTGATCTTCTCGTGCCTGGCCGAGCGCTGGCGCGCCCGTCGCGCGCGCAGGCGCGAAGCGAAGCTGCTCAAGCGCGCGCAACGCGCATAGCTCTGGTAGCGCCGGCCGCTGGCCGGCTTTGCCGATGCGCCGTGCGGCCAAGCTGCCGGCCAGCGGCCGGCACTACCGTGGGTGCGGACCGTTGGCGCGCACGTCGCGTGCGCAGGCGCGCGCAACGCACATCGCTCTGGTAGAGCCGGCCGCTGGCCGGCTTTGCCGATGCACCGTGCAACCAAGCTGCCGGCCAGCGGCCGGCACTACCGCGGGTGCGGACTGGGTGCGGACCGTTGGCCCGCCCGTCGCGTGCGCAGGCGCGCGCAACGCGCATCGCTTTGGTAGAGCCGGCCGCTGGCCGGCTTTGCCGATGCACTGTGCGGCCAAGCTGCCGGCCAGCGGCCGGAACTACCGTGGGTGCGGACCGTTAGCCCGCACGTCGCGTGCGCAGGCGCGCGCAACGCGCATCGCTCTGGTAGAGCCGGCCGCTGGCCGGCTTTGCCGATGCACCGTGCGGCCAAGCTGCCGGCCAGCGGCCGGCACTACCGTGGGAGCGGACTGGGTGCGGACCGTTGGCGCGCCCGTCGCGTGCGCAGGCGCGCGCAACGCGCATCGCTCTGGTAGAGCCGGCCGCTGGCCGGCATTGCCGATGCATCGTGCGGCCAAGCTGCCGGCCAGCGGCCAGCACTACCGTGGGGGCGGACTGGGTGCGGACCGTTGGCGCGCGCAACACGCATCGCTCTGGTAGAGCCGGCCGCTGGCCGGCTTTGCCGATGCATCGTGCGGCCAAGCTGCCGGCCAGCGGCCGGCACTACCGTGGGTGCGGACCGTTGGCCCGCACGTCGCGTGCGCAGGCGCGCGCAACGCGCATCGCTCTGGTAGAGCCGGCCGCTGGCCGGCTTTGTCGATGCACCGAGCGGCCAAGCTGCCGGCCAGCGGCCGGCACTATCGTGGGTGCAGACCGCTGAGCCGCACTCCATATTTCACGCGCAGGCCGCAATAATGGCGGCAGATCCGTCCACTGAGCCTGCATGCCTGCCCGACAATCCCGCCTCAGCCGCCTCTGGGCCCACGAAAAGGCCAGCTACGGCCTGCGCGTGTTCATCGCGCTGGCCACCGCGGTTGCTGTGTGCTGGCAGTTCGATGCACTGACTGCCCTGCCGGGCGTGTTCCTCGGCATCATCGCCAGTGCCATCGCGGAAACCGACGACAACTGGTGGGGCCGGACCAAGGCCGTGATGCTGTCGCTGCTGTGCTTCTGCCTCGCTGCGGCCTCGGTGATCTGGCTGTTCCCGTGGCCGTGGGTCTTCATCGGCGCGCTCGCACTGTCCACCTTCGGCCTGACCCTGCTTGGCGCGCTCGGCGAGCGCTACGCGTCCATTGCCCAGGCCACGGTGACGCTGGCGATCTACACCATGATCGGCCTGGAGCAGCACGGTGCCAGCGACCTGCACAGTGCGCTGGACGCGGTCAGCCACCTGCTGGCCGGCGCGGTCTGGTACGGCCTGTTGTCGATCCTGTGGACCGCGCTGTTCGCCAACCGGCCGGTGCGTGAGCGCATTGCGCGGCTGTACCAGGAACTGGGCCGCTACCTGCAACTGAAGGCCGCGCTGTTCGAACCGGTGCGCGAAGCCGACCTGCAACGCCGCCAGCTCGACCTGGCCGAACAGAACCGCCGTGTGGTCGGTGCGTTGAACGAGGCCAAGACCGCGATCCTGGCCCGCTTCGGCCGCTCCGGCCGACCGGGGGTGAATTCCGGACTGTACCTGCGCCTGTACTACATGGCGCAGGATTTCCACGAGCGCGCCAGTTCCTCGCACTACCCCTATGGCGCGCTGGTGGACGCGTTCTTCCACAGCGACGTGCTGTACCGCTGCCAGCGCCTGCTCGACCTGCAGGGCCAGGCCTGCGCGCGCCTGGGCGAAGCGATCCGCCTGCGCCGTCCGTTCGTGTACGGCGAAAGCAACCAGCAGGCCGGGCGTGACCTGGCCGATGCGCTGGCCTACCTGCGCGACCAGCAGCGGCCGCAATGGCAGCGCCTGCTCGGTTCACTGGACCTGCTGGTGCACAACCTGCGCAGCATCGAACGGCGGCTGCTGGATGCCGAGCGTTCCGAAGCCAGCCTCGACAACGTCGACACCCGTCTGCGCGACAGCAACCCGCACACGTTGCGCGAGATGGGCGTGCGCATCCGCCAGCAGCTCACGCCCGGCTCGGTGCTGTTCCGCCATGGCCTGCGCATGGCGCTGGCGCTGATCGCCGGCTTTGCCGCGATACGCCTGTTCAATGCACAGAACGGCTCGTGGGTGCTGCTGACCATCGTGTTCGTGTGCCGGCCCAACTTCGGCGCCACCCGCCAGCGCCTGGCGCAGCGCATCGTCGGCACGCTGGCCGGCCTGGTGCTGACCTGGGCGCTGCTGCAGCTGTTCCCGCAACTGCACGTGCAGCTGCTGATCGCCCTGCTGTCGGCGCTGCTGTTCTTCTTCACCCGCACCGACCGCTACCTGGTGGCGTCGGCGGCCATCACGGTGATGGCCCTGACCTGTTTCAACCTGATCGGTGATGGCTTCGTGCTGATCGTGCCGCGCATGGTCGATACGGTGCTGGGCTGCGCGATCGCCGCAGCGGCGGCGTTCCTGATCCTGCCCGACTGGCAGGGCCGCCAGCTGCACCTGGTGCTGGCGCGCGTGCTGGACACCGCCGCCCGCTACCTGGATTCAGTGCTCGGCCAGTACCGCAGCGGCATGCGCGACGACCTTGCCTACCGCATCGCCCGGCGCGACATGCACAACGCCGATGCTGCGCTGTCCACCGCGCTGTCGAACATGCTGCGCGAGCCGGGCCATGTCCGCCGCAACCTGGACGCCGGCTTCCGTTTCCTGGCGCTGTCCAACACCCTGCTCGGTCATCTGTCGGCCCTGGGCGCGCATCGCGACCAGGTGGACAGCTATGCCGGCGATCCGCTGGCATTGGCGGCCGGTGAGCGCGTGCGCAAGGCACTGCAGCAGCTGGCCTCGGCGCTGGCCGCTCGGCAACCGGTCGCCGAGGATGACAACGACGCTGACCGCGCGGTGGCCGCAGAGCTGGAGCAGATCGAGGACGCGATGCCGCCGAAACTGCAGCTGATCCGTACGCAGATGGCACTGGTCCTGCGGATGCTGCCGAAGGTGCGGGCGGCGGCCAATGAGGCGGTAACCAGTCTGACCTGATCGCGGGCAGGAATGCTAGGCTGCGCCGGTCAAGGAGGTTCCATGTCCGGTCACAACCAGTTCGCCCTGCTGCGCCAGCGCCGCTTCCTGCCGTTTTTCGTGGTGCAGGCGCTCGGTGCGTTCAATGACAACGTGTACCGGCAGGCGATCATCAGCATGCTGCTGTTCATGGCCGTGCCGGAAGAAGAACTGGGGTTGTACGCCACCCTGGCGCCGGCCATCTTCATCCTGCCGTATTTCCTGTTCTCGGCACTGGCCGGGCAGATCGCCGACAAGCTGGAGAAATCGCGCCTGATCGTGATCACCACCACCATGGAGATCGTGATCATGTCGCTGGCGGCCACCGGCTTCCTCACCCAGAGCCTGCCGGTGCTGCTGGTCGCGCTGTTCTGCACCGGCATGCAGTCGACCCTGTTCGGCCCGGTGAAGTACTCGGTCCTGCCCTCGGTGCTCAGGCCCGAAGAGCTGACCGGCGGCAACGGCCTGGTCGAGATGGGCACCTCGATGTCGATCCTCTCCGGCATGATCGTCGGTGGCCTGGTGTTCACCGTGGCCGGCAGCCACGGCACGGTGGTGGCCGCGTGCGCGATCATCGCACTGGCGATCTGCGGCAACATCGCCGCGCGCCTGATCCCGAAGGTCGATGCCGGCGACCCCACCCTGAAGATCAACTGGAACCCACTGCCGGAATCGCTGGCGGTGCTGCGCATGGCGCGCCAGCAGAAGGCCGTGCGCAACTCGATCCTGGGCGTGTCCTGGTTCTGGTTCGTCGGCACCGTACTGACCTCCCAGCTGCCGGCCTACGCGGTCACCAACCTGGGCGGCGAGCCGACCCTGTACATCTTCGCGCTGGCCCTGTTCTCGGTCGGCACCGGCGTCGGCTCGCTGCTGTGCGAAAAGCTGTCGGCCCGTACCGTGGAAATCGGCCTGGTGCCGCTGGGCGCGTTTGGCATGACCGCGTTCCTGCTCGACCTGTACTTCGCCCGCAGCGGCGAAGCGACCGTGCACGGGCTGACCATCGGGCCGTTCCTGCAGCAGCCCGGCAGCCTGCGCATCGTCATCGACCTGATCGGCATCGGCCTGTTCACCGGCATCTTCGTGGTACCCCTGTTCGCGCTGATCCAGAGCCGCACCCCGAAGGCGCAGATGTCGCGCGTGTTCGCGGCGTTGAACATCCAGAACTCGGGCTTCATCGTCGCTGCGGCGCTGCTGTCGCTGGCCGCGCACACGCTGCTGCACTGGACCATTCCGCAGCAGTTCCTGGCACTGGCCATCGCCAACGCGCTGGTGGCGATCTACATCTTCACCATCGTCCCCGAATTCCTGATGCGCTTCCTCAGCTGGCTGATGGTGCGCACCCTGTACCGGCTGCGCCCGCACGGCATCGAGGCCAACGTGCCGGACGAAGGTGCCGCACTGCTGGTCTGCAACCACGTCAGCTACATGGACGCGCTGATCCTGTCGGCGACGATTCCGCGCCCGGTGCGCTTCGTCATGTACTACAAGATCTTCAACATCCCGGTGATGCGCTGGATATTCCGGACTGCCAAGGCGATCCCGATTGCCGGCGCGCGCGAGGACCCGGCGCTGATGCAGCGCGCGTTCGACGAGATCGACGCTGCGCTGGCCGAGGGTGAGCTGGTATGCATCTTCCCGGAAGGTGCGCTGACCCGCGACGGAGAGATGGCGCCGTTCAAGTCCGGCGTCGAGAAGATCCTCGAGCGACGGCCGGTGCCGGTGGTGCCGATGGCCCTGCGTGGCATGTGGTCGAGCATGTGGAGCCGGCGCGACAGCCGGCTGGGCCGCATGCGGGTGCCGCGTCGTTTCCGCGCCACGGTCGAGGTGGTGGCGGCACCGGCCGTGGATGGCCGCGCCACCAGCGCCCCGGTGCTGGAGGCTCAGGTGCGGGCCCTGCGTGGTGATCACGCCTGATCGGCCGCGCGGCCGCCGGTAACCCTTCCAGGCAACAGCCCCATTCCCCCTGCCACGACGGCCTCTGTTTCATTGCAGGGGCCGTCAGACGCGCCCGGTCAAGGGCCATACACGGCAGTATCTGACTGTAACCGCATACATGCAGCGCAGGTTGAGGTAGATTACGCACCCACAGGGGGGAGGTTCGGCCAATGCACCAGGGCCGGCCACCAAGGAATGGAGTCTCGCTTTGAATCAACCGCCACCGCTCAGCCGTCCGGTCTACATCCCCAACCATCTGGTCTGGGCAATCCTGACGACGCTGTTCTGCTGCCTGCCGTTGGGCGTGGTGTCGATCGTCTACGCCTCCCAGGTCGATGGCCGCCGCGCGGCGGGCGACCTGCCGGGGGCCTACAGCGCGTCGCGCAAGGCGGGCTGGTGGGCGGTGGCTTCGGCCGTGGCCCTGCCGGTCCTGTTGTTGTTGTGGTTCGGGCTGTTCGGCGGCTTGGCCGTACTGGGCGCTCTTTCCGACCAATGATTCACCACCACCACCCATCAAGGAGCTTGAACCCATGAACACCGCCACTCCGCAGGTCCCGAACAACCTGGTCTGGGCCATCCTGAGCACCCTGTTCTGCTGCCTGCCGGCCGGCATCGTCTCGATCGTCTACGCCGCGCAGGTCAACGGCAAGCTGGCCGCTGGCGATATCGCCGGTGCCCAGGAATCGTCGGCCAAGGCCAAGAAGTGGGCCATCTGGTCGGCCATCGCCGCCGTCGTGGTCGGCGTGCTGTACGGCATCCTGATCGTCGCTCTCGGCGGCATGGGTGCGATGAGCAACAGCGGCTACTGATCCGCGTGGACGGATCCGGCGCCTGCGCCGGATCCGTTGCTGCATGTCCGCACTGCCCTCCCGATCCCGACTGGCCCGCTGGGCACCGCTGCTGGCCGCCACCGGACTGGCCGCCGGTGCCGCGCTGGTGCTGCGCAACGTCAATCC
Organism: Stenotrophomonas sp. YJH_SMC_10; assembly: GCF_059371555.1. NCBI lineage: Bacteria > Pseudomonadati > Pseudomonadota > Gammaproteobacteria > Lysobacterales > Lysobacteraceae > Stenotrophomonas > Stenotrophomonas sp. YJH_SMC_10. The sequence continues at coordinate 122,044 of NZ_JCAFUS010000005.1, forward strand.
CTATGTCGCCGGCAATCCGTTGCCGAGCTGCCCGCTGTACGCGCTGACCGGCCTGTACTGCCCGGGCTGTGGCAGCACCCGCTGCCTGTATTCACTGGTCCACTTCGACCTGCCCGGCGCGATGGCGATGAACCCGCTGCTGGTCATCAGCCTGCCGTTCCTGTTGCTGATGCTGCTGAACACCGCCGGCATCCGCCCGCGCGTGCTCGACCCGTTGATGCGGGTACTGGCCAATCCCACGTTCTGGCTCTGGCTGCTGCCCGGGTATGCGCTGCTGCGCAACCTGCCGTGGGCACCGTTCACCGCACTGGCACCGGTCTAGGTTTTCCAGCCAACGGCGCAGCCCCTCGTGGTGGGCGGCGTTTGTCGATCATGGGATTGGCCGGGCGGGTGGACTGCGCAGGGGTCGCTGCAAGTACGTCCATGTAAGCTCGGTCGCCGCATCCATGCGGCTCACGCCCCTGCGCAGCCCACCCGCCCGGCCACGGACAGTTTCCGTGCACGTCCACCACGGAAAAGAAAGAGAAGATCAAAAGCGGAAGCGGATCGCTTCGCTACGCTCGCTCGGAGCCAAGCATGGCTCGACTCTGGAGAACGTCCGTGCGCGGAAAACTGTCGAAGGCGGGGTGGGTCGGATGGGGGGGGTGTGAGCCGCATGGATGCGGCGACCAAGCCTCCATGGACGGATTCACGGCGTCCCCCGCCATCCGACCCACCCCGCCAACCCGCAGCAATCCAGCTGTTGCCGTTGCTGTTGCTCTGTTGCCTCTGCAGGTGCAGGGCTGCAAGCCCTGCCAAAACACCTACGTCGCCCAGCCTGCAATCACCAGCAGGGCGAGAATCGCCAGCCACAGCAGCAGCATCCGCCACACCAGGCTCATCGCATCACGCAGGTCCGGCAGCCGCTGCCACACCGGCAACAGCCCGGCCTCGGTGTAATCGTGCGCATCCTCGCGCAGCTCAGCGTTGACGCTGGCCCGCGCCACCGCGCCCAGGAAACCGATGGTGCCCGCCAGGCGCTCGCCATGGGCTTGTCGCCAGGCCTTCCACGCCGTATCGAAGTTGCCCACCAGCGCCATCGAAAACGCCATCAGCTGCGCTACCGGCCACTCGATCCAGCCCAGCAGGCGCTGCGCCAGTGCCAGCGGCTCCACAGGCACGCGTGCACGCATCGGGCTTTCCGCCATCAGCGCCAGCAAGCGGTAGCCCAACGCACCGGCCGGGCCCAGCAACAGGAACCAGAACAGCACCGCGAACCAGCGCCGCAGCGCATTGAGCACGGTCGCCTCGACCAGCGATGGCACGTCCTCGCGCAGGCTGCCGCCGGCGGATTGCAGGTTGCGCACGGCCGCCTGCCGCGTCGCCGCGTCATCGGCATCGATGATGGCTTCGATATCGCGATCCAGGTCGCGCGGCCCCCAGCACCAGGCCAGCACCGCCACGCCCAGCAGCAGCGACGGCAGGCCGAACAGCACCCCGCGCAGCAGCCACGCCAGCAGCGCCATCAGCAACAGCGGCGGCAGCAGCGCCAGCGCCGCACCGGCCGGTCCCTGCCATGCCTTGCCGCCGTGCGCGTCCAGCCAGCCCAGCCAGCGCCGGAAGCCGTCGAAACGGCGCAGCGAAGCGGCAGCGGCGGGGGCAACATGGCCCAGGGCCAGCGCCACCAGCACGGCGGCCAGAGTGGTGAACATGGCAGGTCTCCCTACGAAACAGAACGCTCGGCGCCGCTACCTTACCTGTCGCAGCGGCCCCCTCAGCGGTGAACCGGACTGTAACCCGGGCCGTGTTCAGGTGGCGGCAATACAGCGGCCACCACGGCCCGGCGGCAGCGTCGGCTCAGCCCTGCTGCTCGCGGTACCAGTGCTCGATGAGCCCACGCGAAATCGAGATCGGCGGCGACAGGCGGATCCCCTCGCCGTCATCCTCCACATCACGGGCCAGCGCAGCGCCAACTTCGTCGGCACTGAACCAGCGCGCATCCTCCAGCTCGCCATCCACGGTCGGCAGGTCGTCCAGTGCCTGCGCACGGAAGCCGACCATCAGCGCGCCGGGGAACGGCCATGGTTGCGATCCGAGATACTGGCAGGCGGTTACCCGCACCTTGCTCTCCTCATGGACTTCGCGCATCACGGTCTGCTCGAAGGTCTCGCCGGGTTCGACGAAGCCGGCCAGGACCGAGTAACGACGCGGGGCCCAGTTCGACTGCCGGCCCAGCAACAACCGCCCCTGGTTTTCCACCGCGACAATCACGGCCGGATCCACGCGGGGGTAATGTTCGGTGGAACACTGCGCGCAACGGCCGACGAAGCCGCCCCGGGCGAATGCCACGGCACCGCCGCACACACCGCAGAAGCGGGTGCGCGAGTGCCAGTAGGACATGCCGCGGGCATAGCTGAAGGCGGTCGCGTCAGCCGTCGACCACAGCAAGGCCGCCTGGCGCAGATCAAGGCGTCTGGGTGCGCTCGCCGTGACATTGGCGGCTTCGACCGAGAACCACGCCTGTTCCCCACGCAGGCCAAGGAAGATCGCAGCACCGGGGCCACCACCGATGTCGGCGCCGGTCAGCGCCAACGGCTGGTCATCATCGCCGGTGAAGGCGCTGCCGTCCTGATCGAGGACGAGGATGCGCGCGCCCGGCCACAGGCGCGCCAATGCATCGGCATCCTCGCGCAGGGCATCGGCGCGCTCCAGGGGTTCGCCAACGAAGGCAAAACCGGAAAGCGGCGAAGGAGTATTGGGCATCCGCCAAGCGTGCCGCCAATCGAGGCGGGTGGCAAGGTCGGCACTGTGCGCAGTTTGCCCGTGTGGTCCACAGGCGCGGTCGCGGGCACCGCGCATCCACGCGTGGCGTGGATCTGCTACATGCTGAAGCTGCTGCCGCAGCCGCAGGTGGTCTTCGCGTTCGGGTTGCGGATCACGAACTGCGCACCGGTCAGGCTCTCGGTGTAATCCACCTCGGCCCCCATCAGGTACTGCAGGCTCAGCGGGTCGACCAGCAGGGTCACCCCGCTGGTCTGCACCGCCAGGTCGTCCTCGGCACGGTTCTCATCGAACTCGAACCCGTACTGGAAGCCCGAACAGCCACCGCCCTCGATGTACACGCGCAGCGCCAGGTCGGGGTTGCCCTCTTCCTGGATCAGGGATTTGACCTTGGCGGCCGCCGACTCGGTGAAGTTCAGCGGACGCTCCAGTGACTGGTAATCGGGCGCGGCAACCGGGGTGGCGCCGGGCAGGGAGACTAGCGTACTCATGCTGCCAGCATGGGGGTGCCGGCGACGGCTTTCAAGCCATCGCCTCGGCCAGCTTGCGGCGCGCGGCGGTGTCGCCCTTGTCGCCCTTGGCCTCGTCGCCGTCCGGTGCCGGCAGCGCCGCGACCGGTGCGCTGGCATGGATCAGGCGGCCGTTCAGCTGAGCCCCCGCATTCATCTCCACCACCTGGTAATGGACATTGCCATTGACCCGGGCGCTCGGGGTCAGTTCGACCTTCTCGGTGGCATGCACGTCGCCGTCCAGGCGGCCGCTGATGACCACCACCTGCGCGCGGATCTCGCCCTCGATCACGCCATGCTCGGCAACCGTCAGGGTTGCACCACTGGCGCCTTCGCTGGCAATCACCTTGCCGTGGATGCGGCCTTCCACATACAGCCCCCCACTGAATTCCACGTCACCGCGGATCACCACCTGGTTGCCGATCAGGGCATCCACCACCAGCTGGCCGTCACGGTTGGATTTGCTGCTTCCGAACATCTGCCTACTCCCCTTTGCTGGCCGGCGCACCGGCCTGTTTCCAGTCGAATACCTGGGTGGTACCCCCCGTACCACTCCCCAATGTCACCCGCACGCGTTGCGGGGTGAAGTCAGCCGGCAGCATCACGCTGCCGGTGAGCTGCTGGAAGTACCGGAACGAGTAATCCTGTCCCGGCACCTTGCTGCGCTGGTGCAGATCATCCCAGCTGATCGTGGCCAGCTTGCCGTTCTTCACGCCTTCCACGGTGAAGCGCATCTGCCCCTGGCTGATGGCACCGCGGTTGAGGTTCTGGGTCAGCACGGCGGTGTACTGCCAGGTGCCGGCCGCCTCCGGGCTGAACTCGATCGAATGGGTGTTCAGGCCCTTGCGCTGGCTGGTCGAGCCGACCAGTCGCTCGTAGAAGGCGACATCGGCGCGCAGCCCGGCGATTTCCTCATCGCGTTCGGCCAGCGAGGACTGCACCTCGGTGTTGGCGGCGCGGCTGATGCGATCGGAGGCTTCCAGCGTGGCCTGCTTCTGGCGCAGCTCGGTCAACTGCGCCTGCAGCGTCTCGGCACGCTTCTCGGCGGCCTGCAGGCGCTGGCCCTGGGCATCGCGCGGGGTGGCCATCCAGCAGCCGCCAAGCACCGCCAGCACCAGGCTGAGCAGCCAGATGCCGCCGATCACCAGCAGGCGGCGACGGTCGGCAGGCGGTTGCGGCGCGCCGGGCAGGCGGACCTGCACGCGCATGGGAGGACGGTTGGTCATGGGTGGTTTCCGGGGTATCGCGAGGGCGACACCGGTACGGCCCCTGTGGCAAACGACGGGTTAGTGTATGACAGGACGAGGGGGTTTCCTGCGCCCTGGCCGGGCACGGTCTGTGGCGTTCAGGCACGCCATCGTCGATAGTGTGGCCCCCTGCACAGTTCCGTCGCCGGAGCACCGCCATGACCGAAGCCCACCTGTTCGTGATCGGCATCCTGCTGGCCTGGCTGGCCGGAATCCGCGTCTACCTCACCGTGTTCGGCGTCGGCCTGGCCGGCCTGCTCGGCTGGGTCGAGCTGCCGCCCGCCCTGCAGGCCACCGAATCCTGGTGGGTGCTGGGCACGTCGGCAGCACTGGCCATCGCCGAGTTCTTCGCCGACAAGATTCCCGGCGTGGACTCGGTCTGGGACCTGGTGCAGACGCTTGCACGCGTGCCGGCCGGCGCGTTCCTCGCAGCGGCCACCCTGTCGCCGGACGGTCAGCTCGGCGCCGGCGCACTCGCCGCCGGTGCCGGCGTCGCCCTGGCCAGCCACGGCCTGAAGGCCGGCACCCGCGCCCTGCTCAACACCTCACCGGAACCGGCCAGCAACTGGGTGGCCTCCGCTGCCGAAGACACCGTGGTGGTCGGCGGGCTGGCACTGGCGTTGGCGCATCCGTGGATCGCCCTGGTGGTGGTGCTGGCCTGCAGCCTGGCCGGCGCACTGCTGGTGTGGCTGGTCTGGCGCGCACTGTGGAAGGGCGTGCGCTGGCTGGCGCGCGGTGCATCGGCAGCACCGCCGGGGCACACCGGTACCGGTTGAGCACCGGGCTTGTCGCATAATGGACGCGAACACCAGGAGCACCGATGGCCGCAAACGAATCCCCCGCGGGCGCCCGCCCGGGACGCGCTGAAACCCCTCCGGCCGATCATTGGCAACGCTGGACGCCGGAGGTGGCGCCGCCTGCGGTTGCCGCACCGATGGCTGCGGCCCCGCCCGCCGTGGCGGCCGATGTGCCTGCCCCGGTCAACGGCGCACCGCCGCCGCTGCCCGGTCCGATCACCGCGGCCGAAGCCGGCAACAACGATCTTGCCCCACCGTCATCGGACTCGCCCTACCGCGTGCTGATCGTCGAAGACGATCGTGCGCAGGCCCTGTTCGCGCAGAGCGTGCTGCACGGCGCCGGCATGCAGGCGATCGTGCACAGCGACGCCGATGGCGCGCTGCAGGCGATCAAGGAACACCGCCCCGACCTGATCCTGATGGATCTGCACCTGCCCGGGCTGGATGGCATGCGGCTGACCGCACTGATCCGCCAGCAGCCCGGCCTGCAGCTGCTGCCGATCGTGTTCCTCAGCGGTGATCCGGATCCGGAGCGCCAGTTCGAAGTACTCGACAGCGGCGCCGACGATTACCTGAGCAAGCCGATCCGGCCCCGCCACCTGATCGCCGCGGTGGCCAACCGCATCCGCCGCGCACGCGCCCAGGCGGCGACCCTGCCTGGTGCCAGCGGCGCACCGGCCACCAGCAATCCGGAAACCGGGCTGCCGACGCGCCATCACGTGCTGCAGCAGCTCAACACCGCACTTGCCCACCGCGACCGCGGCGGCGTGTTCTTCGTCGAAGTGGCCAGCGCGCTGGGCCTGCGCGAGCGCTATGGCTATGCCGCGTTTGAACGGCTGATGGTGCAGGCCGGGCAGCGCCTGGCCGAGGCCGGGCATCCGCACCTGCTGGCCCGCCTGAACGACAACAGCTTCCTGCTGCTGGCCCGCAACGCCGACGAGGACGCGCTGGAGGGCATCGCCGCTTCCCTGCGCGAGCAGCTGTCGGCGCGCGCCTTCGTGATCCGCGACGACGAATCGGTGCACCTGCGCGGCGTGGTCGGCTATGCCCCCCTGTCACCGGGCTTCGAGGATGCCAACAGTGCGCTGGAGGCGGTCGAGCGCACCACCCTGCAGGCCCGCCTGCTCAGTGCCGGCGTGGCGGGCCATGTGCATCGCCAGGCGGTCACCGAACAGGAGCATCTGGCGCTGCTGGAAGGCCAGCTGGAACTGGCCTACCAGCCGATCGTCGCCGTCGCCGGTGGCAACACCGCGCAGTACCAGCTGCTGCTGCGCCTGCGCCAGGCCGATGGCACGGTGCTGGCCGCCGGCCAGGTGATCCCGGCGGCGGAAGCAGCGGGCCGCATCGCCGACCTCGACCAGCAGGTCATGGACCACGCGCTGGGGCTGCTGGATCTGTACCGGCACGCGACGCAGCCGCTGAACCTGTTCGTCTCGCAGTCGCTGCGCACCCTGCAGCGCGATGCCTTCGCCGACTGGCTGCTGGAATCGCTGCAGCAGCGTGACCTGCCCGGCGCTGCGCTGGTGATCGACGTGCGCTTGCCCGATGCGCTGATCCACACCGTGCCGCTGCAGCAGTTCTGCCAGCGCATGGCCAGTGCCGGGGTGCGCTTCTGCCTGAGCCAGTTCGAACCCGGCGGCGACGCCGACGCCCTGCTGACCCAGCTGCCGCTGTCGTTCGTGCGCATGGCCGCGCGCTTCTCCAGCAGCCATTCCAACCCCGCCACGCGCGAGGAACTGCGCAAGGCGATCGAACAGGCGCATGCCGCCGGACTGAAGATCATCGGCCAGCAGATCGAGGATCCGCAGGCGGCTGCGGCGATGTGGGTCGGCGGCGTGGACTACATCCAGGGCAACATGGTGCAGTCGGCCGGCAGCGACCTGAACTTCGACTTCCACAACGCGGTGCTCTGACGTGCCGCTGTGGGGCGTGCTGCTGGTTGCCCTCGCTGCAGCCGCCCCGGCGCTGGTGGTGGGCCTGCGCCTGCGCGCGCGCGCCCAGGCACTGGCCCAGCTGCGGCGCGCCCACGACGCGCTCGCCGCCGAGCGCGACCAGCTGCGCCGCACCACCGAACGCCAGGGCCAGCTCGAGCAGCAGCTGCTGCAGGCCAAGCAGGCCGCCGAAGCGGCTGCGCTGGCCAAGGGCGAGTTCCTGGCCACGATGAGCCACGAGATCCGCACCCCGCTCAATGGCATCCTGCCGATGCTGGAGCTGATCGCGCGCGGGCCGCTGGGCGAAGACCAGCGACAGATGCTGGCCACTGCCTCGGCCAGTTCGCAGCAGCTGCTGCGCATCGTCGACGACATCCTCGATTACTCACGGCTGGAGGCACAGGCGCTGGAACTGGAGATCACCAGTTTCAACCTGCGCGATCTGCTCGATGGCGTCGTCCAGCTGATGCAGCGCGCGGCCGATGCCAAGGGCCTGGCCCTGGCCCTGCAGCTTGATCCATCGGTGCGCTTGCCGGTGCGCGGCGACCCGGTACGCCTGCGCCAGGTCCTGAGCAACCTGCTGGCCAACGCGATCAAGTTCACCGCGCGCGGCCACGTGCAGCTGCGCGTGCTACGCCTGGGCGAAGGCGCCGCACAGCACCAGCTGCGCTTCGAGGTCATCGATACCGGCATCGGCATCGATGAAGCCCTGCAGGCGCGCCTGTTCCAGTCTTTCAGCCAGGCCGACGCCTCGACCACCCGCATCTATGGCGGCACCGGCCTGGGCCTGGCCATCTGCAAACGCATCATCGACCTGATGCACGGCCGCATCGGCGTGCAGTCCACGCCCGGCCAGGGTGCTACGTTCTGGTTCGAGATTCCGCTGCTGAAGGTACCGGGCGACCTGCCCGCGATGTCGCGGGCGCCGGCCCCGCTGCTGCTGTTCAGTGCCGACGCGCCGCTGCAGGCCCGCATCGGGCGCATCGCGGCCCACCATGGGCTGCAGGTACAGGTTCTGTCGCAGCTGGACGCCGTGGTCGAACGCCTGCGCGCGGCGCCACGGCCCGGACAACCGGCACCGGCCTGGCTGCTGGTCGATGCGCGCGCGCGCCGCAGCGGCGAGGCGACGCTGCAGCAGGCGCTGGCCGAGCGCGGTGACGACGACACACTGCAGGTGCTCTGGCTGCAGGATGACGCACCGGCGCAACGACCGCGCCAGCGCCAGCTGCCCACGCACTTCGACGATGCCGCCGTGCATGCGCTGCTGGCTGCACCGGCCACCCCTGCGCGCCCCGCAGCACTGCTGGCCAACGCGGATGACGCGCAACCGGTGGCTTCACTGCCGCCGCTGCATCTGCGCGTGCTGCTGGTGGAGGACAACACGGTCAACCGGATGGTGGCCGAGCAGCTGCTGCGCGTGTTCCAGTGCGAGGTCCGCAATGCGGCCGATGGCGAGCAGGCACTGCTTGCCCTGCGCCAGGGTGAGGTGGACGTCGTATTGATGGATTGCCAGATGCCGGTGCTGGATGGCTACGCCGCCACGCGCCACTGGCGTGCCGAAGAAGCAGAAACCGGCCGTGCGCGACTGCCGATCATCGCAATGACCGCCAACGCCATGGCCGGCGACCGCGAGCGCTGCCTGCAGGCGGGGATGGACGATTACCTGTCCAAGCCGATCGACCGCGCCACGCTGCACGCGCTGCTGCAGCGCTGGGGCCGCCGGAACGCGGCGTCGTTGCCGCTGCCTTCCGTAGAGCCGGCGGCAGCGGCAGGCGCGGCTGCCAACGTCGCTGGCGACGGCCTGGAGCAGGCGCCACAAGGCGATGACGGCCCGGTCGGCACGACGCCGCAACCGGTCCTCGACCGCGGGGTGCTGGACGAACTGCGCGCGGTGATCGGCGACGCTGCGACCCAGATCGTTACGGTCTTTCTGGAAGATGCACCGGTCATGGTGCAGCAGCTGCAGCAGGCCGCGCGGGCCGGTGATGAGCCGCGCCTGCAGGCGCTCGCGCACAGCCTGAAATCATCGAGCGCGAACGTGGGCGCGCTGTCGCTGTCGGCGGTCGCGCAGCGGATCGAGCACGAAGCCCGGAGTGGCAGCCTGCAGCGCCCCGCGGTCGCGGTGGCGCTGCTGGTGGCCGAATTCGCCCGGGCACGGGTGGCGCTGACCGGCTACCTGGCACAGCATCGCGCCGGCCAGTCCGGCTGATTCACTCTTCCAGCTTGCTCAGCAGGTACTTCGGCTCACCGATGCGCTCGATCAGGTCGAGCTGGGTTTCCAGCCAGTCGATGTGCTCTTCTTCCGAATCGAGAATCTTCACGAACAGCTGGCGGCTGACGTAGTCGCCGACCGAATCGGCATGGGCGACGGCCTCGCGCAGGGTGACCACGCCATCGCGTTCCAGCGACAGGTCGCACTGCAGGATCTCGGTCGGGTTTTCGCCGATGCGCAGCTTGCCCAGCGCCTGGAAGTTCGGCAGGCCTTCGAGGAACAGGATGCGGTCGGCGAGCATGTCGGCATGCTTCATCTCGTCGATCGATTCCTTGTACTCGTGTTCGGCCAGTTCCTTGATGCCCCAGTTCTTCAGCATCTTGGCGTGCAGGAAGTACTGGTTGATCGCGGTCAACTCGTTGTAGAGGACCTTGTTGAGGAATTCGATGACCTTGGTGTCGCCCTTCATGGGGATGCTCCTGCACGCTGAAAACGCAGGCACTTTAACGCCTTGCGTATCGGGGTGAAGGAACGCGAATCGTGCGCATTGGCCTGCGCGGCCGCGCGTGAAGGATGCGAAAGCGCGGCGTCATTGCGCCGCGAAAGAACCGCTCAGGCGACCTGTGCCAGGCCGAGGACCGGCAGCGGCAGGTCATGGGTCGCGCGCGCCTTGGCCAGCAGATCACCGGCCATGTCCAGGCAGGAACCGCAGGTGGCACCACATCCTGTACGCATGGTCAGCTCGGCCACCGTACTGACGCCATGGCTGGCGGCTTCGCGGATCTGGTGGTCGGTGACTCCGTTGCAGATGCAGACGTACACAGGCGGGAACCGGGCTGGCAGGCCAGGAGCGGCCTGTTGGCTATTCCAATGGAAACGAGAATGGTTGTCAATCAGAGACCTGAACCATTCTCGATACCGTTCAGGCCGTCAGCTCGCCGGACCGTCGCCGGTGGCCTTCTTCGGCCAATAGCCCCGGGTTCGGGGGCGCTTGCGCGGCCGGTCGTGGCCGGCGGTGTGGCCGGGCATCCAGGCCTCGGCCGCGCTCTTGGGCATGGCGGTGACGCCCGGCCCGGCCACCCCGCGCGCCAACGGCGCCAGGTGTCGCAATGCGCGCGCATAGACCCCGCGCTTGAACATCACCACGTGCTCCACCGGGTACCAGAAATCGACCCAGCGCCAGTGGTCGAACTCGGGCGAGTCGGTGTGGTCCAGCTTCACGTGGGATTCGTCGCCGGTCAGGCGCAGCAGGAACCAGACCTGCTTCTGGCCGATGCAGACCTGCCGCTCGTTGCGGCGGATGGCCCGCGCCGGCAGCTTGTAGCGCAGCCAGCCGGGTGTCGCCCCGAGCACTTCCACATGCTCAGGCAGCAGGCCGGTCTCTTCCTGCAGTTCACGATACATGGCCTCGACAGGCGTCTCGTCGGTATTCATGCCGCCTTGCGGGAACTGCCAACCATCCCGGCGCACGCGTCGTGCCCAGAACACCTGGCCGTCCTGCCGCATCAGCACGATGCCGACGTTCGGTCGATAGCCGTCCGGATCGATCACGATGCGGACTCCTAAAAAATCTACTGGTCGGGACTATCCCACGCCGTCTGTCGGCCCACAAGCACGGCACAAAAGTGTTGACAGGGGCCATACACATCCGCAGAATAGCGGGCTCACCAAGGCTATGTAGCTCAGCCGGTTAGAGCACAGCACTCATAATGCTGGGGTCGGTGGTTCGAGTCCACCCATAGCCACCACACTGAAATTCAAGTTGTTTTTCAGTGTGAAGAGTGAGAAAATAGTTGCACGTTTTGCCCCGTCGCCAAGCGGTAAGGCACCTGACTCTGACTCAGGCATTCGGTGGTTCGAATCCATCCGGGGCAGCCAAATTAAAAGCAAAAGGCCAGATCGAAAGATCTGGCCTTTTGCTTTTAATCTGGTCGCGCATTCCACCTTATCCCCGCGCCTGTCGGCGCGCGCCTTTGAACACCAAGGGGACCCTCCTCCAGAGAGAGGCCCGGGGGCGGATCCTTTTCCAAAGGAAAGGGCTCTGACCCCACCCCTTCCGAGATGCGAAACCATGGGTAGTGCCGGCCGCTGGCCGGCAACCCGGAAATCCATGACCCCAGAACGACAAAAGCCCGGCCGAAGCCGGGCTTTTGCTTTTCCATCCAGCGGGCCCCCGAAGGGGCCCAACCAGGCGCGGTGGATCAGCGCTTGGAGAACTGGGTGGCGCGGCGGGCCTTGTGCAGACCGACCTTCTTACGCTCGACCTCACGGGCGTCGCGGGTCATGAAGCCAGCCTTGCGCAGCTCGGACTTCAGGCTTTCGTCGTACTCGACCAGCGCACGGGCGATGCCCAGACGGATCGCACCGGCCTGGCCGGTGGTGCCGCCGCCAGCGGCGGTGACCAGGATGTCGAAGCTTTCGGTGTTCTTGGTCAGCTCGAGCGGCTGGCGCACGATCATGCGCGCGGTCTCACGACCGAAGAACTCGTCCAGCGGACGGCCATTGACGGTGATGTTGCCCGAACCCTTGCGCAGGAACACGCGAGCGGTGGAGGACTTGCGGCGGCCAGTGCCGTAGTTTTGAGTGATAGCCATGATTAGATATCCAGAACCTGCGGCTGCTGTGCGGCGTGCGGATGCTCAGTGCCGGCGTAGACCTTGAGCTTGCGGTACATCTGGCGACCCAGCGGGCCCTTCGGCAGCATGCCCTTCACGGCGATCTCGATCACGCGCTCCGGGTGGCGCTCCAGCGCCTGGGCCAGGGATTCGGTCTTCAGGTTGCCGATGTAACCGGTGAAACGGTGATACATCTTGTCCTGCAGCTTCTTGCCGGTGACGGCAATCTTTTCTGCATTGATGACGACCAGGTAGTCGCCGGTATCAACGTGCGGGGTGTAGACCGGCTTGTGCTTGCCACGCAGACGGCGGGCCAGCTCGGTGGCGAGACGGCCCAGGGTCTTGCCCTCGGCGTCGACGAGGTACCAGTCGCGCTGGACGGTCTCGTTCTTGGCAGTGAAAGTGCTCATGAAGAACTCTAGGTTAGGTCGGGCTCATTGCGGCGAAGGACTCGCCGGAACTCTGCCACGCGTTGTGAAAGGTGAAGCGCAAGAGGCGGGATTGTACGCAGGTCACGCCCGCGATGCAAGCCGGCCCCGCCGCGGGTTGGCAGGGGGACGGGGCCGGGCGAGAATCGACGGGTCTTCCGCCCCGCCGCGTACCGCCATGACCGTGCTCCGCCAGACCACCCCGCTGGACCACCTGCTGACCGAGGCGCAGCGCGCCCTGGACACCGTGTTCGGCAACCCGCCGGCGGCCCGCCCCTACCCCGCCACGGACACCGGCGAGCCCGGCATGGATCGCGCCGAGCGCCGCCACGCGGCTGGCCTGATGCGGATCAACCACGTGGGCGAGGTCTGCGCGCAGGGCCTGTATTTCGGGCAGGCCGCCGTGGCCCGTGACCCGGCCACGCGTGACCACCTGCTGGAAGCGGCCCAGGAAGAAACCGACCACCTGGCCTGGTGCGCCACCCGGCTGGCCGAGCTGGACAGCCGTCCCAGCCTGTTCAACCCCCTGTGGTACGCCGGCAGCTACACCATCGGCACCCTGGCCGGGCTGCGTGGCGACGGCTGGAACCTGGGCTTCGTGGTCGAGACCGAGCGCCAGGTGGAAGCCCATCTGGACGAGCACCTGGTCGACCTGCCGGCCGGCGACCTGCGCAGCCGCGCGGTCATCCAGGTGATGAAGGAAGACGAGGCACGCCATGCAGAGCATGCCGAGCAGGCCGGCGCACGCCGCCTGCCGTTCCCGATCCCCGGCGCGATGGCCCTGGCCTCCAGGGTGATGAAGGCCATTGCCTACCGGCTGTAGCCGCGACACGCGGTCCGTTGTAACCGCCCGGTCGGCCAGCGGCCGGCACGACCGATCAGTTCGGCGAGACCAGCTTCAGGCCGATCACGCCGGCCACGATCAGTCCCACGCAGGCCAGGCGGGCCGGCGACGCACTGTCGTTGAACAGGTAGATGCCCAGCACCGCCACGCCCATGGCTCCGATGCCGGTCCAGATCGCGTAGGCGGTGCCGACCGGAATGCTCTTCATCGCCTGGCTCATCAGGTACAGGCTGATCAGGGCCGACACCACCGTGGCAACGGTGGGCAGGGGTTTGCTGAAACCTTCCGAGTACTTCATTCCGAGGGCGAAACCGATCTCGAACAGGCCGGCCAGCAGCAGGTAGATCCAGGGCATCGGTGGGGGCTCCTTACCTTTCTTGGGAAAACAAAACGGCCCGGTGTTTTCACACCGGGCCGTGGGTCGGTACATCACCGTGGAACAATATCGCAGGTGCGACACCAGTTCCACGGGGCGGGTCGTCCCGCCTGGGGCGGCGATGCCTGCAGGCATCGCGCATGGGGCTTACTCGGACAGGTTCCGGCCGTGGAACAGCTCTTCGATCTCGCGCTTGAGCAGCGCTTCGATCTTCATGCGCTCCTTGAACGACAGGTTCTTGGCCTTTTCCTCGAACAGGTACTGATCCAGGTCGAAGTCCTTCAGGTGCATCTTCGTGTGGAAGATGTTCTCCTGGTAGACGTTGACGTCGAACATCTCGTAACGCGACTTGATGTTCTTGGCCAGGAAGTTCTGGATCGAGTTGATCTTGTGGTCGATGAAGTGCTTCTTGCCCTTCACATCGCGGGTGAAGCCACGGACGCGGTAGTCCATGATCACGATGTCCGACTCAAGGCTCTCGATCAGGTAGTTCAGGGCCTTCAGCGGGGAAATGACGCCACAGGTGGCTACGTCGATGTCCGCGCGGAACGTCGCGATGCCTTCCTGCGGATGGGTTTCCGGGTAGGTATGGACAGTGATGTGGCTCTTGTCCATGTGCGCGACCACCGCGTCGGAGATCAGCTCCTTGCCGGCCAGCTTCTTGTCGATCACCGGTTCTTCGGAGATCAGGATGGTCACCGAGGCACCCTGCGGGTCGTAGTCCTGGCGGGCCACGTTCAGGATGTTGGCACCGATGATCTCGGCGACATCGGTCAAGATTTGAGTCAGCCTGTCGGCGTTGTACTCTTCATCGATGTATTCAATGTAACGCTGACGCTCCTCTTCGGTGCGCGCGTAACACACGTCATAGATGTTGAAGCTCAGCGCCTTGGTGAGGTTGTTGAAACCCTGCAGCCTCAGGCGAGGCAACGGCTTGACCACGGCGGTCGATTCCTGTGTAAGAAGGGAAAGGGGGAATTATGGGGCAAACTGCCCCCGGGGGGAACGTGAAGACGCAAGAGTTCTGGCACACTGTTTGCCCTTAACAATTGCGCTGGTTAAGCTCCGCTATCGACCCCGTGAATCCGTTCATGCGCAGAGGGAGCGCCCCTATCGTGTCAACCGTGCGCCTAGCTAGCAGTCCACTGGCCCTGGATATCGCCACAATCGATCGTTTCCTGGCGCACAGCCACAGGCGGCGATATCCCACCCGTACCGACGTCTTCCGACCCGGTGACCCGGCGGGAACCCTGTATTACGTCATCAGCGGCTCGGTTTCGATCATGGCTGAGGAAGATGACGACCGCGAGCTTGTGCTGGGCTACTTCGGTGCCGGCGAGTTCGTCGGCGAGATGGGCCTGTTCGTCGAATCGGACCGCCGCGAGGTGATCCTGCGGACCCGCACCGCCTGCGAGCTGGCTGAAATCAGCTACGAGCGCCTGCATCAGCTGTTCCTCGGCCCGCTGTCGGCCGATGCCCCGCGCCTGCTGTACGCGCTGGGCCAGCAGATCTCCAAGCGCCTGCTCGACACCAGCCGCAAGGCCAGCCGACTGGCATTCCTGGACGTCACCGACCGGATCGTGCGCACCCTGCACGACCTGGCGCAGGAACCGGAAGCAATGAGCCACCCGCAGGGCAGCCAGCTGCGCGTCTCGCGCCAGGAACTGGCACGCCTGGTCGGCTGCTCGCGCGAAATGGCCGGCCGCGTGCTGAAGAAGCTGCAGACCGACGGCCTGCTGCATGCCCGCGGCAAGACCGTGGTGCTGTACGGCACCCGTTGACCGTTGAGCACCCGGTGGGTGCGGACCTTGGTCCGCACTCCTTCGCGCGCTAGGCTCGGGACATGGAGCTGAGCAGCGAATTCTGGTGGTTCATCCTCATCGGCCTGGGCGCACAGCTGGTCGACGGCGCGCTGGGCATGGCCTTCGGCCTGGTGTCCTCGTCGGTGATGCTGAGCATGGGCCTGCCGCCGGCGCAGGTCAGCGCGAGCATCCACACCGCCGAAGTCTTCACCACTGGTGCCTCGGGTGTGTCGCACCTCGCAGCCGGAAATGTCGATAAACGCCTGTTCCTGCGCCTGGCCCTGCCTGGCGCGGTGGGCGGTGCCGTGGGCGCGTACGTGCTCACGCAGATCCCGGGCGAGATCATCCGGCCACTGATCTACCTGTACCTGCTGGTGCTGGCGATCATCATCCTGGCCCGCGCGGCCGGACGCTGGATGCCCAAGGGCGAGATCCGCCGGGTACCGGTGCTGGGCTTCTTCGCGGGCCTGCTCGACGCCAGCGGCGGTGGCGGCTGGGGGCCGATCGCCACGTCCACCCTGCTCGCCCGTGGTGGCCAGGCGCGTACCACGATCGGTACGGTCAATGCAGCCGAGTTCGTGGTCACGCTGACGGTGTCGGCGACCTTCCTGCTGTCGATGGGGGTGCAGCACCTGCAGATCGTCGCCGGCCTGCTGATCGGCGGCATGATGGCCGCGCCGGTGGCGGCGATCCTGGTCAAGCGGGTGAAAGAGCGCTGGGTGCTGGTGGCCGTCGGCGTGCTGGTGCTGGGGATCAGCCTGTTCCAGGTCGGGCACGCGGTGTACGGGTACCTGGGGCATTGAGCGTTTGCCGGCCAGCGGCCGGCACTACCGCGACGGAGGAGGGTAGTGCCGGCCGCTGGCCGGCAGATCCGTCATCGTGCGATGGGGTCAGGCCCCCGACGGGATCTGGCCCCGGGCTACGCCTTGTCGCCGCCCCGGTCCACGCAACCCCAGTTGAGGATGCGGGTGCCGGCCGGCAGCACGCGGCGGAAGAACGCCACCCGGCCCGGCTTCGGGTTCACCACCACCGGCGCCTTGGCCGCCAGCAGCAGCGGCAGGTCGGCGGTACTGTCGGAATAGGCGATATCGATGTCGCCATAGCCGCGCTCGCGCAGCATGCGCATCTTCTCTTCGTTGTGGCAGTGACGGGTCGGGCCGACGCCGCCCAGCCGCGGGCCGACCTCGGTGCCGATCACCGGCACGTCCTGATGGGCCACGAAGGCCAGGATCGCGCGTGCCAGTTCCGGCGGCGCGCCGGTGGCGACCACCACGCGGTCGCCCTTGGCACGGTGCGCGGCGAACACCTCCAGCGCCTGCGGCAGCAGCTTGGCGCGCATCTGCGCCTGATTGCGCAGCACGTAGGCGTCGATCACCTTGTTGAAGTCGCGGGCACGGTGCAGGCCGAAGCTGCCGATCCACACATAGACCGAGATGCCCGCACGGCGGGTCGGCAGCATCGCCACCATCGGCCCGGCGATCGGCGTGACCAGCAGTGCCGCCAGCATGCGCAACGGGTTGCGCTTGATCAGCGAGGCGAACAGGTGGGTGCCCGAATCGCCGTCGTAGAGAGTGTGGTCGAAGTCGAAGACCACCAGCGGCGCATCCTCGCGCGGCGTTGGATAGTGCGTTGTCATGCCGCGAAGAATAGCTGACGCAGGCCCTCGCCCGGCTCTTCCACGCGCATGAAGGCCTCCCCGACCAGGAAGGCATGGATCCCGGCATCGCGCATCAGCGCGACATCCTGCGGGCCGAGGATGCCGCTCTCGGTGACCAGCAGGCGGTCACGCGGCACGGCCTGCTGCATGTCCAGCGTGGTCTGCAGCGACACCTCGAACGTGCGCAGGTTGCGGTTGTTGATGCCGATCATCGGCGCCGGCACCTGCAGGGCGCGCTCCAGTTCATCGATGTCGTGCACTTCCACCAGCACGTCCATGCCCAGCGACAACGCCAGTTCGGACAACGTGGCCAGCTGGGTGTCGTCCAGCGCGGCCACGATCAGCAGGATGCAGTCGGCGCCCAGCACGCGTGCCTCGTACACCTGGTAGGCGTCGATCACGAAGTCCTTGCGCAGCACCGGCAGCGTGCAGGCCTCACGCGCCTGCTGCAGGTAGGCGTCGGCGCCCTGGAAGAAATCCACGTCGGTCAGCACCGACAGGCAGCTGGCACCGCCGAACTCGTAGCTGACGGCGATGTCGGCCGGGCGGAAGTCCGGGCGGATGACGCCCTTGGACGGGCTGGCCTTCTTCACCTCGGCGATCACCGCCGGGTCGCCGTTGGCCACCGCCGCCTGCAACGCGCGCACGAAGCCACGTACCGGCGGGGCGCTGGCCACGGCGGCCTGCAGCGCCTCGAGCGGGCGCTGGGCGCGGCGCTGGGCCACTTCTTCGGCCTTGCGGGCCAGGATCGTCTGCAGGATGTCGCTCATCGTCTTCGGGTCGGTGCGGGGGGCGGTGAGGACGGCCATTATCGGCCATCGACGGGGTCAGGCTGAACCGCGCGCTCAGGCAACCAGCGCGCGGGTGGTTTCCACGTACTGCTGCAGGCGCTGGCGGGCGCTGCCGTTGGCAATGGCGGCACGGGCGCGGGCCAGGCCATCGCCGATGTCGCTGGCCACGCCGGCCACGTACAGGGCGGCGCCGGCATTCAACGCAACGATGTCCAGCGCCGGGCCGGACACGTTGTCCAGCACGGCGCGCAGCATCTGGATGGACTGCTCCGGGCCGTCCACGCGCAGGTTGCGGCTGGCCGACATGGCGATGCCGAAGTCCTCCGGGTGGATCTCGTACTCACGCACCTTGCCGTCGCGCAGCTCGCCGACCAGGGTGCCGGCGCCCAGCGAGATCTCGTCCATGTTGTCGCGGCCCCAGACCACCATGGCGCGCTCGGTGCCCAGCTCGCGCAGCACGCGGGCCTGGATGCCCACCAGATCGGGATGGAACACGCCCATCAGTACCGACGGCGCGCTGGCCGGATTGGTCAGCGGGCCAAGGATGTTGAAGATGGTGCGCACGCCCATTTCGCGGCGTACCGGCGCGACCACCTTCATCGAGGGGTGATGGATCGGCGCGAACATGAAGCCGATGCCGGTCCGGTCGATGGCGGCGGCCACCTGGTCCGGCTGCAGTTCGATCACCGCGCCCAGCGCTTCCAGCGCGTCGGCACTGCCGGACTTGGAAGACACGCTGCGGTTGCCGTGCTTGGCCACGCGCGCACCGGCGGCAGCGGCCACGAACATCGAGCAGGTGGAGATGTTGAAGGTGTGCGAGCCATCACCACCGGTACCGACGATATCAACCAGGTTGGAGGTATCGGCCACCGGCACTGGCCGGGCGAATTCACGCATCACGGTGGCCGCCGCGGCGATCTCGTCCACAGTCTCCTTCTTCACCCGCAGGCCGGTGAGGATCGCCGCGGTCATCATCGGCGACACGTCGCCGCGCATGATCTGCCGCATCAGGTCGACCATTTCGTCGAAGAAGATTTCGCGGTGCTCGATGGTGCGATGCAGGGCTTCCTGGGGGGAGAAGCTCATGGGAATGCTCCTTGGATCAGGCCGCCGGGCGCTGCAGGAAATTGCGCAGCAGGGCGTGGCCGTGTTCGGTGAGGATGGATTCGGGGTGGAACTGCACGCCCTCCACCGGGAACTGGCGGTGGCGCAGGCCCATGATCTCTTCGATCGAGCCGTCCTCGTTCTCGGTCCAGGCGGTCACTTCCAGCACATCGGGCAGGCTGTTCTTGTCTACCACCAGCGAGTGGTAGCGGGTGGCCTGGTAGCGGTCGGGCAGGCCGGCGAACACGCCCTTGCCTTCATGGCGGATCGGCGAGGTCTTGCCGTGCATGATGTTGCCGGCACGGATGACAGTGCCGCCGTAGACCTGGCCGATGCCCTGGTGGCCCAGGCACACGCCGAGGATCGGCGTGGTCGGGCCCAGGCGCTGGATCAATTCCAGCGACACGCCCGCTTCGTTGGGCGTGCACGGGCCAGGCGAGATGACGAGGCGCTCGGGCTTCTGCGCGGCGATCTCATCCACGCTCATCGCATCATTGCGCACCACCTTCACTTCGGCGCCCAGCGTCTGCAGGTACTGCACGAGGTTGTAGGTGAAGCTGTCGTAGTTGTCGATCATCCACAACATGGTCAGGTTCCGTCGCTTATCAGGAAAATGGCGTATACGTTTTCGGTGTAGGTGATGGGGCCGGCTTCAACGGATTCGGGCTCAGCGGGCGCAGGCGCCGAGGCGGGCGCGTAGCTGCCGGTCACCGAGATCCTGTCGAGATCCCCGCCGTCTTCGCCCGGCTGCGGCCATTGCCCGGCCTGGATGCCGTAGGCGAAGTTCGGCGCCACGTCGGAGATGCTGTACAGACCGCGCAGCCGCGTGCCGTAGGCCTTGGCCAGGCCCTGCGCGGACTGGCGGGTCTGGGCTGCGGCCTCGCCCTTGAGTTCGCGCCGCAACGCCGCTTCGCCCGAGTAGGTCGGCGCCATGCTGCTGACCTGCACGTTCTCGTTGGCCTTCAACGCACCCAGGACGTCCTGCATCGCCTTCACGCTGGCAAAGCTGGCGCGCAGCTGGCGCGACACGCGGGTACCGATGAAGACCTGCCGGTTCTGCTCGTAGCGCGTCGCCGGGCCGATCCGCAGGTTGTCCGCACGCACGCTGCCCTCCACCGCCTTGTGCTGCTTGAACAGCGCCAGCACGCGGGCCACGTTGCCCTGCACGCGGCGGCGCGCCGCATCGGCATCCATGTCGGTCTCTTCGATGTTCAACTGCAGGCCGAACCGGTCCGGCATCACCGTGCGGGTGCCCTGCCCCTTCACCAGCAGGTGCGGCTGCGAAGGAATGGTATTGGCCTGCGCCCACGCAGACGGGGCCATCGTGGCCAGCAGCGACGACCACAGCAATGCGCTCAGCAGCTTCATGCGGTACTCCTTGTCTTGAATGGGAACAGCAGGAGGTGCCGCGGCGCAGGCCACGGCACGGAAAGGCTCACAGGCCCTTGGCAGCCTGGGCGACAGCGCGGAACAGCGCGCGGCCCTTGTTCATCGTCTCGTCCCATTCCTTGTCCGGGTCCGAGTCGTAGACGATGCCGGCGCCGGCCTGCACGTACAGGCGGCCATCCTTGATCACCGCGGTGCGGATCGCGATCGCGGTATCGGCATCGCCGTGCCAGCCGATGTAGCCGATGCTGCCGGCGTAGACATTGCGCTTGATCGGTTCCAGCTCGCGGATCACTTCCAGCGCGCGGATCTTCGGCGCGCCGCTGACCGTGCCGGCCGGGAAGGTGGCACGCAGCACGTCGGCATAGCTCAGCCCCGGCTGCAGCTGCCCGGTGACTTCGCTGACGATGTGCATGACGTGGCTGTAGCGTTCGATCACGAACTGCTCGCCCACTTCCACGGTGCCGGCCTTCGAGACGCGGCCAGCATCGTTGCGGCCGAGGTCGATCAGCATCAGGTGCTCGGCGCGTTCCTTCGGGTCGGCCAGCAGCTCGGCTTCCAGCGCCAGGTCCTGCTCGACGGTGGCACCGCGCGGACGGGTGCCGGCAATTGGGCGCACAGTGACTTCGCCATCCTGAAGGCGTACCAGGATTTCCGGCGAGGAGCCGACCACCTGCAGGTCGCCGACATCCAGGAAATACATGTAAGGCGACGGGTTCAGTGCACGCAGCGCGCGGTACACATCCACCGGGCGCGCCTTGAACGGCACGCTCAGGCGCTGGCTGAGCACCACCTGGAAGATGTCACCGGCGCGGATGTATTCCTTGCTGCGCTGGACCGCATCGACGAACCCTTCGCGGGTGAACCCGGAGACGAAATCCGATTCGTCCAGCACGTCGCTGTTGAGCGGGGCGGGATAGCCGGCACCCGGTGCACGCAGCTTCGCCGTCAGGGCATCCAGGCGCGCCTGCGCCTGTTCGAAGGCACCGTCGACGCGCGGGTCGGCGTGCACGATCAGGTACAGCCGGCCCTTGAGGTTGTCGAACACCGCCAGCTCGTTGGAGTCCAGCAGCAGGATGTCCGGCGTGCCCAGTTCATCGCGGCCAGCGGGCGGGGCCAGGCGCGGCTCGATGTAGCCGATGCACTCGAAACCGAACCAGCCGACCAGGCCACCGGTGAAGCCCGGCAGGCCGTCCAGCTTCGGCACCGAGTGGGCGCTGCGCAGCGCCTCGACTTCGGCGAACGGGTCGGCCACCTCGCGGGTGTCAACCACCTGGCCGTCTTCGCGCACGGTCAGCGTGTGGCCATGGAAGGCGTAAACGCGCCGCGCCGGCAGCCCGATGATCGAGTAACGACCAAAGCGCTCGCCGCCTTCGACGGATTCAAACAGGTAGGTATTGGGGCCGTCGGCGAGCTTCAGATAGACCGAGAGCGGCGTGTCCAGGTCGGACAGCACTTCACGGACGACGGGAATATGGGTGTGGCCTTCAGCGGCCTGCTGCTGAAACTGAGCGTGCGAGTTCAAGACGACTTTCCTTCCGGGACACAGCGTTATGGGGGCGGACGACGGCAACGGGCCACCATCGCCACCAACGGCGTGCGGAAGAAAGGGTATGCGGGGTCGTCAGGCTGGACACCCCTTGACTGTATCGCAGCTTGGTCGGCAGGGGAACCCTGGGAAACTGAACCACGGGACGGGCGGGGCCGGCCACGGGAACCGACGACGCGGACCGGTAGAGTCGACTGTTGGTCGACTTGCGCGCGTCGCGCGGGGTTTTATGCCGTCGGAACGAAGAGCAGTCGACTGACAGTCGACTCTATCCCCCCTGCCCGGCCAGCAACGGGCAACCGACCGGCAGGTGCATCCGCACCCTGCCCGGCACGCACGCGATGCGGAACTGGCGCGCCTGCACCGGTTCGCCGTCCAGGTTGAGCGTCAGCGGCCGCTCGGCTTGCACCTGCAGCCACGGCAGCCTCGCGCGCGTGGCCAATTGTTCGAGCGCGGCCTGCGTGCCGGACTTCAGCATCTGGCCGAGGGTGGCGGTGACCTCCCCTTCCAGCTCTGGCAGCACGGTGACATCCAGCAGCCCGTCGTCGATCAGGGCCTGCGGGCACAGCTGCTGGCCACCGCCGGCCTGGCGGCCATTGCCGATGCCGAGCGCGATGAAGTCGCCTTCCCAAGCGAAATCCGGGCCGGACAGGCGCGCGGTGATCGGCTCGATGCGGCCCAGCTTGGCGATGCCGGTGATCACGTAGGCCAGCCCACCCAGCATCTTCTTCAAGCCGGCATCGGTCTCCACCGTCACCTGCGTGCCGAAGCCACCACTGGCGAGGTTGGCGCACCACCAGGGCGTGCCATCGGCATCCACGCGCAACAGGTCGATGGCATGCGGCGGTGCCTGGCCGATCAGGGCGAAGGCCTCCTGGGGCCCGGTCGGGATGCCGGCAGCCGTGGCGAAATCGTTGGCGGTCCCCATCGGGACCAGCGCCAGCGAAGGCAGCGCCTGCGCCGGTTCATCGCGATGGGCCAGGGTTTCGGCCACGGCACTGAGCGTGCCGTCGCCACCGGCGGCCACGATCACGTCCACGCCATGGTCGATGGCTTCGGCAACGTAGCGTTCGGCGTCGCCGTCTTCCCAGGTCACCCGTACGTCCAGCTGCACGCCCTGCCCGCGCCAGTGGCCGACGGCATCGCGCAGCTCCTCGTTGCCAGCGGATTTTCCATTGAGGATCAGGCGCCAGCGCGGGGTG
Source organism: Stenotrophomonas sp. YJH_SMC_10 (assembly GCF_059371555.1). Classification (NCBI taxonomy): domain Bacteria; kingdom Pseudomonadati; phylum Pseudomonadota; class Gammaproteobacteria; order Lysobacterales; family Lysobacteraceae; genus Stenotrophomonas; species Stenotrophomonas sp. YJH_SMC_10. The sequence continues at coordinate 145,254 of NZ_JCAFUS010000005.1, forward strand.
GTCATGCAGAGCTTCCAGAGATGGGCGGCACAGGCTAGCAATCGCGCGTTCGCTGCCAGTGAACGCCAACGCTTGGAAGCCGTAGATCCACGCCATGCGTGGATGATGGTGCAGGGGAGCCGACGCGGCACCGCAACGGCGATGTCATGCAGATGTCATTGCCGGCCCGGAAAATGGAAGGCCATAGCAGGGACGACGGATGGAGGCAGGATCAGCCTCCCACGCATGCAGCGAAGCCACGCCCGTGATGGGCGTGGCTTTTTTTTGCCCGGCCGTAGATCCCCGCCGTGCATGGATGCACGTCATCTCACCCGTTGGCGAAATCGTGCAGCGCCTGGCCCTGCAGCCGGTACACGGTCCACTCGTCCTGCGGCTTCGCGCCGGCAGCGGTGTAGAACGCGATGGCCGGGGTGTTCCAGTCCAGCACCGACCACTCGAACCGGCCGCAGCCTTCGGCCACGGCCTGCCGGGCGATGTACTTCAGCAGCGCCCTGCCAGCGCCTGCGCCACGCTTTTCCTGGCTGACATACAGGTCTTCCAGGTAGATGCCCTTGCGGCCCAGCCAGGTCGAGTAGTTGTAGAAATACACGGCGTAACCGATGGCCTCGCCACCGGCTTCGCAGATCAGGGCGCGCGCCGTGGCATCGGGTCCGAACAGGCTCTCGGCGATGCCGATCTCATCGGTCTGCACCGAGTGCTCGGCCTTCTCGTAAATGGCCAGCTCGCGGATGAAATGCAGGATCAGACCGGCATCGGCCACGGTGGCCGGGCGGATGTTCAACACGGCCACCGTGCTCATGGTTCAGCCCCGCGCCGCGGCAACGTTGGCGCGCATCTGCGCGATCACGTCCTGGTAGCTGGTCTTGGCATTGAAGATGGCCGAACCGGCGACGAAGGTATCGGCGCCAGCGGCAGCGATCTGGCCGATGTTGTCAGCCTTCACGCCACCGTCGATCTCCAGGCGGATGTCCTTGCCGCTGGCGTCGATCATCTTGCGCACGACCTTCAGCTTGTCCAGCGCCGAGGGGATGAAGGCCTGGCCGCCGAAGCCCGGATTGACCGACATCAGCAGCACCAGGTCCAGGTCCTCCAGCACCCAGTCGAGGATGTCCACCGGCGTGGCCGGATTGAGCACGATGCCCGGCTTGCAGCCCAGCGAGCGGATCAGCTGGATGGTGCGGTGCACGTGGCGGCTCGCCTCCGGATGGAAGCTGATGTAGGTGGCACCGGCCTCGGCGAAGTCCGGAATGATGCGGTCCACCGGCTCGACCATCAGGTGCACGTCGATCGGTGCGGTCACGCCGTGCTTGCGCAGCGCCTGGCAGACCATCGGGCCGATGGTCAGGTTCGGCACGTAGTGGTTGTCCATCACGTCGAAGTGGACCCAGTCCGCGCCAGCGGCGAGGACGTTGTCGACTTCCTCGCCGAGGCGGGCGAAGTTGGCGGACAGGATGGAGGGGGCGATGAGGCAGTGGGACATGGCCGGGCCTTGCAACGAGGGGAAAGGGGTCAGCGCTTGCGCAGGGTCTTGATGCGGTCGTAGGCGGCATTGATCCGCCGCGACTTCTGCTCGGCCTGCTGCTGCAGCTCCGGGGCGGCGCCGCCAAGCTTGTCGGGGTGGTACTGGGAGATCAGCTTGCGGTAGGCGCGCTCGATCTCGGCATCGGTGGCCTCGGAGGTCAGCCCCAGCTCCCGGTACGGGTTCTCCTTGTTCAGGCGGAACCAGTCCGAGTCGAAGGCGTGGCCGATCAGCAGCCCCACCACGGCGCCGAACAGCGGATTGGGCCGGAACAGCAGGGCGCCGGCGATGAATCCGAGCAGTTTTCCGTACCAGCGCATGGCGCTCCGGGGTGGACCGACGAAATGGACGCTCATTTTACGTCACAGCGGGCCCGGACCGCTTTACACTAGGCCGCCCGCTGGTCAGCGGGCCCGCCGGGTCCGTTGGGCAGCAGCCGTATCGACAACGCCCCAGGAGTGCCCGTGCCAACCACGCTGTTGCAATCCGATCTCCCCGGCCTGCCCTTGCGCCATCGCGGCAAGGTGCGTGATGTGTTCGATATCCCGCGCGAGCGGCTGCCAGCCGGAACCCCGCCGGGCGATTACCTGCTGATGGTGGCCACCGATCGCCTGTCTGCGTTCGATGTCGTGCTGCCCGACCCGATCCCGGGCAAGGGCGAGATGCTCTGCCAGGTCTCCAACTTCTGGTTCGCCAAGACCGCCCACCTGATGCCCAACCACCTGACCGGCATCGACGTGGCCAGCGTGCTGCCCGAGGGCGTGGACCCGGCCCTGTACGCCCGGCGCGCGGTGGTCACCCGCAAGCTGAAGCCGGTGCCGGTGGAAGCGATCGCGCGCGGCTACCTGATCGGCAGCGGCTGGAAGGACTACCAGCGCACCGGCAAGGTCAGCGGCATCGACCTGCCGGATGGCCTGCGCCAGGCCGAGCAGCTGCCCGAGCCGATCTTCACCCCGTCGACCAAGGCCGCCGTCGGCGACCACGACGAGAACATCGATTTCGATGCGATGGTGAAGCAGGTCGGTGCGGAACTGGCCGAGCGCGTGCGCGACGCCACCCTGCGCATCTACAAGTTCGCCGCCGATTACGCCCGCGAACGCGGCATCCTCCTGGCCGACACCAAGTTCGAGTTCGGTACCGACGCCGATGGCCGCCTGTACATCATGGACGAGATGCTGACGCCGGATTCCTCGCGTTACTGGCCGGCCGACGAGTACGAAGTGGGCACCAGCCCGCCGAGCTACGACAAGCAGTTCGTGCGCGATTACCTGGAGACGCTGGACTGGGGCAAGACCGCCCCGGGCCCGACCATCCCGGCCGAGATCATCGAGCGCACCCGCGCCAAGTACGCCGAGGCGCTGCAGCGCCTGGCCGGGATCAGCGTCGACTGATCCCCTGCGCCCCCGGCCGGAAAGGCGGGGGGCGTTCTGAACGCGGTAGTGCCGGCCGCTGGCCGGCAACCTCAGCGAACACCTGCATCCAGGCATGGCCTGGCTCTACTGCCGGTTACCCGGGGTAGTGCCGGCCGCTGGCCGGCAACCTCGCGAACTCGGCTATGCTCTGGAGTGCCGGCCGGCGGCCGGCACTACCGTTGTCCGAGGAAGCGACGCAGCATGCAGACATCCACCCAGCTTGCGCGGCCGATCGACCGCTATTTCGCCAGCTACTCCGACGACCATCGCAATGTGATCAACCAGCGCATCCACGTGGTGGCGGTGCCGGCGATCCTGTGGTCGGTGGTGGCCCTGCTGTGGTGCCTGCCACCGCTGATCACCTGGTTCCAGTACGGCATCTGGTCGGCGTTGGCGATGTTCAGTGCCTGGTGCTTCTACAACAAGCTGTCGCGTCCGCTGGGCATCGGCATGCTCATCCAGTTCTTCGTGTTCGGCTGCCTGTGCCGCCTGCTGGAGGCCGAAATCGGCCTGCAGGGGCTGCGCTGGCTGGCGGTAGGGGTGTTCGTGGTGGCCTGGATCGCGCAGTTCATCGGCCACAAGTTCGAGGGCCGCAAGCCCAGCTTCCTGACCGACCTGACCTACCTGCTGATCGGCCCGGCCTGGGTGATGGCCAAGATCTACCGCAAGCTCGACTGGCGCTACTGAGCTTGCGGTGGCCGACAGTGGCCGTCGTTTCCTGAACGGGCGGATTCCGTCACCCACGCTCCACGGCGGCCCTGCCAGCCTGCGGCAGTGACTCGCTCCCCACCTCTCGCCCGTTGGCGGCAGCCCCTGTGCGACAGGGCCTGCGGTCTCCCTGCGTGGGCGTAGGGTGTCCCCCGAGGGCAAGCGGGGAGAAGCAACAGGAACGCGATGCTGCGCCGCGAAAAAAATGAATCAGCGGACGTTACATGCAGTTGATCGCCGTTCGATGGGTTTCGGCGACATTTCGCAGCCTGTTATCCTCCCTGACCTGCTCGTGAATCATGGATTCCCTGCATGCTCCCCAGCCTGCCCCTGCTGCTGGCCCTGCCGTTCCTGATGGCAGCGGCCGTTGCGGCCTTCCCCCGTAGTTCGCGCTCCACCGCTGCCTGGCTGGCGGCACTGGCGCCGTTGGGCGGGCTGGCCATCCTCGGCTGGCTGACCCCGTCGGTGCTCGACGGCCAGGTGGTCCGCACGCTGGTGCCGTGGCTGCCGCAGATCGGCCTGGACTTCACGCTGCGCCTGGACGGGTTGGCCTGGATGTTCGCCGGCCTGGTGCTGGGCATCGGCGCGCTGGTGGTGCTGTACGCACGCTACTACCTGAGCCAGCAGGACAACGCGCACCGCTTCTACTGCTACCTGCTGCTGTTCATGGGTGCCATGCTGGGCATGGTGCTGTCGGGCAACCTGCTGCTGCTGATGATCTTCTGGGAAATGACCAGCATCAGCTCGTTCCTGCTGATCGGCTTCTGGTCGCACCGCCAGGACGCGCGCGAAGGCGCACGCATGGCGCTGGTGATCACCGGCGGCGGCGGCCTGGCCCTGCTCGGTGGCGTGCTGCTGATCGGCCGCATCGTCGGCAGCTTCGACCTGGACGTGGTGCTGGCCGCCGGCGAGCAGATCCGCGCCAGCGCGCTGTACCCGTACGCGCTGTTCCTGGTACTGGCCGGTATCTTCACCAAGAGCGCGCAGTTCCCGTTCCACTTCTGGCTGCCACACGCGATGGCCGCGCCGACACCGGTCTCGGCCTACCTGCACTCGGCCACCATGGTGAAGGCCGGCGTCTTCCTGCTGGCGCGCCTGCACCCGGTGCTGGCCGGCAGCGACCTGTTCTTCTACACGGTCAGCGGCATCGGCGCGCTCACGCTGCTGATCGGTGCCTGGAACGCGATCTTCCAGCACGACCTGAAGGGCCTGCTGGCCTATTCGACGATCTCGCACCTGGGCCTGATCACCCTGCTGTTCGGCCTGTCCACGCCGATGGCGGTAGTGGCCGGTGTGTTCCATATCCTCAACCACGCCACCTTCAAGGCCTCGCTGTTCATGGCCGCCGGCATCATCGACCACGAGACCGGCACCCGCGACATGCGCAAGCTGGGCGGGCTGCGCAGGCTGATGCCGTTCACCAGCGCGCTGGCGATCATCGCTTCGCTGGCGATGGCTGGCATCCCGCTGCTCAATGGCTTCCTGTCGAAGGAAATGCTGTTCGCCGAAGCGATCACGGCCGGGGGCCCGGGAATCATGCGCACGGCGGTGTCGATCGCTGCGTTGCTGGCTGGCGTATTCGGGGTGGCGTACAGCCTGCGCTTCGTGCACGACACCTTCTTCGGCCCCGGCCCGCACGACCTGGACCGCGTGCCCCACGAACCGCCGCGCTGGATGAAGGCGCCGGTGGAACTGCTGGTGGTGATCTGCATCGCGGTGGGCGTGGCACCGGCACTGACCGTAGCGCCGGTGCTGCACGCCGCTGCGGCCTCGATCCTCGGCGACGCCATGCCCGAGTACAGCCTGGCGGTATGGCACGGCTTCAACCTGCCGCTGGCGATGAGTGCGATCGGCGTGGTCGGCGGCGTGGCCCTGTACTTCGGCCTGCGCAAGCTGATCAACCTGCACGCCGTGACCAACGTCAGCACTGGCCGCAATGTGTTCCATGCGCAGCTGGACGCGATCTCCGCACTGGCCATGCGGCTGACCAACGGCATCGCCAACGGCAGCCTGCAGCGCATGCTGCTGGGCCTGGTGCTGGTGGCGATCGTGGCCGCCGCCGCGCCGTTCGTGGCCAACCCCGCCTCGCCGGACTGGACCAGGCCACAGCCGATCCCGCTGCTGGGCTGGGCGCTGTGGCTGGTGATGATGGCCTGCGCGGTGGCTACCCTGCGCATCTACAAGCAGCGCCTGCTGGCGGTGCTGCTGGTCGGCGGCGTCGGCCTGATGGTGGCGCTGACCTTCGTGTTCCTGTCCGCGCCCGACCTGGCCCTGACCCAGCTGCTGGTGGAGATGGTGACGCTGGTGCTGATGCTGCTGGGCATGAACTACCTGCCGGCGCAGTCCGGGCCGGAGCGGCCGCGCTGGCGCAAGCGCCGCGATGCGGTGATCGCGATCATCGCCGGTGCCGGGCTTGGCGCGCTGGCCTACTCCGCGATGACCCTGCCGCCGAACACCATGGCCGGCGAGCTGCTCGCCCGGGCGCTGCCCGAGGCCTACGGCCAGAACGTGGTCAACGTGATCCTGGTGGACTTCCGCGGCTTCGATACCTTCGGCGAGATCACCGTGTTCGGCATCGCCGCGCTGGTGGTGCATGCGCTGCTGCGGCGCACGCGGATGGCACCGGAGCAGATCATGCCCGGCCCGCCGATCAAGCTGCCGGTGCCGGCCGACCTGGCCCAGATCATGTTCCCGCTGACCCTGACCGTGTCGATCTTCCTGTTCCTGCGCGGCCACAACGCACCGGGCGGTGGCTTCATCGCCGGCCTGGTGCTGGCGGTGCCGCTGCTGATCCAGTACGTGATCCAGGGCACCGCGTCGGTGGAGTCGCGCTTCGGCTTCGACTACATCCGTTGCATCGGCATGGGCCTGCTGATCGCCCTGCTCAGCGGCAGCGCCTCGATGCTGTTCGGCGTGCCGTTCCTGACCAGCGGCCATCTCGACCTGCACCTGCCGCTGATCGGCGAGGTGCCGCTGGCCAGCGCGATTGGTTTTGACATCGGCGTCTACCTGGTGGTGTTCGGCGGCGCCATGCTGATGCTGTCGATGATGGGCACGATCAAGCCGTCGCGTACCCGCACTGCCCGCAAGGGCGAGATCGACCTGCAACGCCGTTCGGCACGCACCGGGGAGATGCACTGATGGAACTGGCCCTGGCCACCGCGATCGGCGTGCTGACCGCCATCGGCATCTACCTGCTGCTGCGTGCGCGCAGCTTCGATGTGATCCTCGGCATGACCTTCCTGTCCTATGCGACCAACCTGCTGATCTTCGCCGGTGGCCGGGTGGTGCTGGGCAAGGCGCCGGTGCTGCAGGAAGGCGTGGACAGCCACCTCGGCAACTACACCGACCCGCTGCCGCAGGCGCTGGTGCTGACCGCGATCGTGATCGCCTTCGCGATGACCGCGGTGAGCATCGTGCTGGCCATGCGCAGCCGCAGCGACAACCACAGCGACCATGTGGACGCCCACGAGCCGGACGACGACCTGCAGGATGAACGCGCGCCGCCGCGCCAGGGCGAGGACCGCGCATGAACCATCTGGTGATCCTGCCGATCCTGATTCCGCTGCTGGGTGCCGCACTGTCGCTGTTCGTCGAACACCGCCGCTATGGCCCCCGGGTGCAGCGCGCGGTGGCCTGGACCGCGCTGTCGGCGCTGGCGCTGGCGGTGGGCCTGCTGTTTGCCACCACCGCCGGCGGCGAGATCAACGTCTACCTGCTCGGCGACTGGCCGTCGCGGCTGGGCATCGCACTGGTGGCCGACCGGCTGTCGGCGTGGATGCTGCTGACCACCCTGCTGCTGGCCATCCCCTGCCTGCTGCATGCCTGTTCCGGCTGGGACCGCCGCGCCCCGCACTTCCACGCGTTGTTCCAGTTCCAACTGGTCGGCCTCAACGGGGCGTTCCTGACCGGCGACATCTTCAACCTGTTCGTGTTCTTCGAGGTGATGCTGATCGCCTCCTACGGCCTGCTGCTCAGCGGCGGTCGTGGCCTGCGCATGCGCATCGGCCTGCACTACGTGGTGTTCAACGTCACCGCCTCGACCCTGTTCCTGATCGCGCTGGGCCTGCTGTACGCCACCCTGGGTTCGCTGAACATGGCCGAGCTGTCGCAGCGCATCGCGCAGGTGCCAGCGGCACAGCTGACCCTGGTGAAGGCGACGATGGGCCTGTTGCTGCTGGTGTTCTGCGCCAAGGCCGCGCTGATGCCGCTGTACCTGTGGCTGCCGGAAGCCTATTCGCGCGCGCCGGCGGCGGTCGCCGCGCTGTTTGCGATCATGACCAAGGTCGGCCTGTACTCGGTGCTGCGCATCCAGATGCTGTGGTTCGGCGACGACGCAGGCGCGATGGCCGGCTATGGCCGCGACTGGCTGCTGTGGGCCGGCGTGGCGACGCTGGTGCTCGGTGGCCTGGGTGCACTGGCCGCGACCCGCCTGCGCGTCCTGATCTCGTACCTGGTGATCGTGTCGGCGGCCACGCTGTTCATCGCCTTCTCGGTGGGCACACCGCAGGTTCTCTCGGCGGGCCTGTACTACCTGCCGCACAGCAGCTTCGTCGCCGCCGCGCTGTTCCTGATCGCCGACCTGATCCGCCGTCGTCGCGGCGGTGCCAGCGACCGCAAGGAAGTGGTGGCACCGATGCCGGGCAAGGAAACCCCAGCGGTGCTGTTCCTGATCGGGGCAGTGTCGGTGGCCGGCCTGCCGCCACTGTCCGGCTTCCTGGCCAAGGCCGCGTTGCTGGCCGGCATGCCGGCGCAGTACACCGGGCCGGTCTGGACCGCCGTGCTGGTCAGCAGCCTGCTGGTGATCATGGGCCTGACCCGCGGCGGCATCCGCCTGTTCTGGCGCGTGCCGCCGGTCGACCCGGAGGCACCGAAGCCGCGCAAGGCTCCTCTGCGCCGGGTGGAGCTCTACGCCGCCTGCCTGTTGCTGGCCTACGGCATCGGGATGACGCTGGCCGCTGCACCGTTGATGCGCTACACCGACGCCACCGCCGCACAGCTGCTGCAACCCAGCGAGTACGTGCAGCAGCTGCGCGCGACCACGCCGGAGATCCGCCAGCCATGACTGCCCAGCGCTCCCTGTTCCGCCGCTTGATCCCCTCGCCGATGCTCAGCATCATGGTGGTGGCGTTCTGGCTGCTGATGTCCGACAGCTTCACCCTCGGCCAGATCGTGCTGGGGCTGCTGCTGGGCGTGGTGGTGCCGCTGTTCGCCGCGCGCCTGGACCGCGAGTTCGCGCGCATCGGTACGCTGCGGCCACTGCCCAAGCTGGTGTGCGTGACCCTGTGGGACATCCTGATGTCCAACATCCGCGTCGCCCTGCAGGTGCTGGGCCCGGAAAAGAACATCCACCCGGGTTTCATCTGGCTGCCGCTGGACATCGCCAACATCCACGGCATCGCCGCGCTGACCAGCATGATCACCCTGACCCCGGGCACGGTCTCGGCCGCGCTCAGCGACGACCGCAGGTTCCTGCTGGTGCACGTGCTGCACCTGGAGGACCCCCAGGACCTGATCGATACGATCAAGCGCCGTTACGAGGCGCCGTTGATGGAGATCTTCCCATGACCGGTTTTGAAGTCATCCAGACCACCCTGGTAGTGTGCATGCACGTGGTCGGCCTGGCCATGCTGCTGGCCACCTGGCGCCTGCTGCGCGGGCCGACCGTGCCCGACCGCATTCTCGCCCTGGACACCTTGTCGGTGACCGCGATCGCCGAGCTGATGCTGTTCGGCATGTACCTCAACTCGCCGATCTATTTCGAGGCGGCGCTGATCATCGCCATGCTCGGCTTCGGCAGCACCGTGGTGCTGAGCAAGTTCGTGCTGCGCCGGGACATCGTCGAATGATCACCGCGATCCAGATCGGCCTGTCGATCCTGCTGCTGTTCGGCTGCTTCTTCATCCTGGTCGGCGCATTGGGCCTGGTGAAGCTGTCCACCTTCTTCAAGCGCCTGCACGCGCCGACCAAGGCCAGCACGCTGGGCGTGGGCTGCGTGCTGGTGTGCTCGGTGTGCTACCACATCTTCCTCGGCCAGGACCCGCAACCGCGCGAACTGCTGATTACCGTGTTCCTGTTCATCACCGCACCGATCAGCGCGCACATGATGGCCAAGGCCGCGCTGTCGCTGCTGATGGAGACCCGCCCCAGCCTGCCCGGCAACGAGCGTGCCGCCGAAGAGCAGCTGCCGCCGCCGGAACCGGCGCGGGAAGAAGACACCCCGCAGAACCGGTAGTGCCGGCCGCTGGCCGGCAGTGGCAAGGGGTCCGTCAGAGGCGATGAGGTTGCTGGCCAGCGGCCGGCACTAGCTCATGCCGCGCCTACCAGCAGCAGTTCCAGCACGAACCAGCCGACGAATGCGGCCAGCAGGATGCCGCCTTCGCTGCGGCTGATCTTCAGGTCGCCGCGCAGCATCGGGTACAGCACCAGCGCGAAGGCCAGCAGCGCCGGAAGTTCCAGGCGCACGAACGAGGCCGGCAACGCCAACGGCTGCAACAGCGCCATCGCGCCGATCACCAGCAGCAGGTTGACCACGCTGGAGCCCAGCACGTGGCCGAGCACCATGTCGCCGTGCCCGCGACGGGCGGCGGCGATCGCCGCAGCCACTTCCGGCAGCGCGGTGCCGATCGCCACCGGCAGCAGGCCGACCAGCAGCGGCGTCCAGCCCAGTGCGACCGCGAAATCGGCGGCGGCTCCGACCACCAGTCGTGCGCCCCAGTACAGGGTCAGTGCAGCGATCAGCACCCGCAGCACGTTCAATGGCAGGCTGGTGCGGCTCAGGGCGGACTCGGCGATGGCGGCCTGCACCTCCTCGCTCTCGCTGCGGCCGCGGTGCAGCAGCAGCACCTGCATGACGATGAAGCCCGCCACCAGCACGCCGCCCTCCCAGCGCACCAGGCGGCCATCCAGCCCGAACAGGACCAGCAGCACGCCGGCCACCAGCAGCGACCACCACAGCACGGTCTGCAGGCGCGCGCGCAGCAGCAGGGGCGCGGCGATGGCGGCCACGGCCAGGGTCAGGCCCAGGTTGACGATGCTGCTGCCTACCGCATTGCCCAGCGCCAGCTCTGGCTGGCCCACCGCCAGCGCGCGTGCGTTGACCGCCAGTTCCGGCAGCGAGGTGGCCACCCCGAGCAGCAGCAATCCAGCGGTGAACGGGCTGGCCCCGAAACGCTGGGCCAGGCCGGACACGGCCTTGACGATGGAGTCCCCGCCCAGGGCCAGCAGCAGCAGGCCAAGCAGGAACCAGGCAATGGCAATGGCGATCATCGAGCACTCCCCCAGCAGTGGTGGCGCGATTCTACGCGTGGCCCGAGCGCATGGCTGGGCGGTGGATCAAGGATCAGCCACAGCCTTCGGCGTAATCGACCTGCGGGGTCTTGCCGACGCGCCAGGCACTGACCCGTCCATCAGCGCCGAGCGCGAAGTCGATGACCGCCCCGCCCTCCTGCGCCGGCCGCACGCGCAGGTGCTGCGCCTTCTCGTCGTACTTGTCAGGACCGACGTCCGCGCGCTCGGGGTACAGCACCTGCAGCTCGCCGAGGGTCATGCCGACCTTGCCGCCGCCCGGAGCGATGATCGCCGCACTGCGCACGTCGTAGCGCACCAGCTTGCGTGCCTCGATCATCAGGCGAGGGTCTTCGGCGCCCTGCGGACGCAGGAAGTAGCAGCCATCGTTGCTGTCGTCGGCCGGCAAGGGCTTGCCACTGGCGTCGGTGCCCAGTCCCTGCAGCGGCGTGCCGAAGCCGCTGCGGACCTCGGCGATGCCGGCGCCCAGCGCGGCGCCGCCGAAGCCATCCAGGCGCGCCGGGCTGTCCTTGCGGAGGTCGTTCGCCGGGCGGGCTGCGAGGTCGGGATCGGTCGACTGGGCCGGCCCGGTCGCCGAGGCGGTTTCTGCCGGGGTGTCGCTGCCGCTGCCGGCCGCGCCCTGCTTGTCGGGGCCACCACTGCAGGCGGCAAGCGAAAGGAGCAACAGACCAGCAATCGGGAGGTGCTTCATCGGTGCGGTTCCCTGGCACGAAGGTAGCTGCACGCTAGCGCAGCGCGCGTGCAGGCGCTGCATTGTCATCGCCGTTTCATCGCCTTCGTTCAGGCTCGGCGTGCACCGACTTGGCTGTCCCTTCCATGCAACCGCGCAAGACCGATCTCGCCCGAACCGCGCTGCAGGCCCATCGCGCGCCGCTGGACATGCGCCAACGCCGGCTGTTGATCCTGTGCGACGGCCAGCGCACCCTGGCCGACCTGACCGGCCTGATTGGCCAGGATGCGGCGGCCATGGTCATCCAGCTGGTGCAGGCCGGTTACCTGAGCACCGGAACCGCCGCCACAACCGCACCGCCGCCACCCGCAGCCGCGGCAGCACCGGCGCCCACCACGCCGGCTGCGGCACCGGCTGCACCCGCAACCGGCAGCGAACGCCGCCGCTCGCTGGTGGCCGCGCGCATCTATGTGCTGGGGATCCTGGAGATGCAGCGCCACCCACAGGCAGCGGCCCTGTTCCGCGAACTGCAACAGGCCCGGGCCGAGAGCGATGTCCTGCAGGTACTGCAGTCTGCGATGCGGACGCTGCCCGGGCTGGCCTCGGAAGGCTATTGCCAGCGCGTGCGGCAACGCCTGCTGGAAGCGCTGCCGCTGGAGCATTGCGACGCGTTCGCCGAGGTCGCCTGAAGAAAAGGGGACGGAGGAGATTAAGTCGTTTCAGGCACACGTGTGCTGATTGCGGCTTAATCCCCTCCGTCCCCTTTTTCGGGTCAGCGGAAGTTGTTGCGCAGGCCGTTCCAGCACTGCTGGTAATCGCCCTGGCGGTGGCCGGCGGCCAGCGCCTGTGCGGTCGGGCGGATCACCGCGCGGGTTTCGAACATGAAGGCCATGGTGTCCTTGATCACATCGGCCTTCGACAGATCCGCATTGGACGCCTTGTCGAAGGTCGGTGCGTCCGGGCCGTGGCCGCTCATGCAGTTGTGCAGCGATGCCCCGCCCGGCACGAAGCCTTCGGCCTTGGCATCGTAGGCACCGTGCACCAGGCCCATGAACTCGCTGGCAATGTTGCGGTGGAACCACGGCGGGCGGAACGTGTTCTGCGCCACCAGCCAGCGCGGCGGGAAGATCGCAAAGTCCATGTTGCTGGTTCCCGGCGTGTCGCTGGGCGAATGCAGCACCAGGAAGATCGACGGATCCGGGTGGTCGTAGCTGATCGAGCCAATGGTGTTGAAGCGGCGCAGGTCGTAGCGGTACGGCGCGTAATTGCCGTGCCAGGCCACCACGTCCAGTGGCGAATGGTCGATCGGCGCACGCCACAGGCGGCCCTCGAACTTGGCGATCAGCTCGAAATCGCCATCCACATCCTCGAACGCCGCGTGCGGGGTTTCGAAGTCGCGCGGGTTGGCCAGGCCATTGGAACCGATCGGGCCAAGGTCGGGCAGCTTCAGCAGTGCACCGTAGTTCTCGCAGAGGTAGCCGCGGCTCGGCCCATCGGGCAGTTCAACGCGGAAGCGCACGCCGCGCGGGATCACCGCGATCTGCTGCGGCTCGATCTCGATCACGCCCAGCTCGGTCAGCAGGCGCAGCGCGCCCAGCTGCGGCACGATCAGCATCTCGCCATCGGCGTTGTAGAAGTAACGGCCGACCATGTCGCGGTTGGCAGCGTAGAGATGGATGCCTACACCGGCATGCGCGTCGGGCGAACCGTTGCCGCCCATGGTGTACAGCCCCTCGACGAAGTCGGTCGGCAGTTCCGGCAGCGGCAGCGGGCTCCAGCGCAGCTGGTTCGGCGAAGCCGGCTGTGCGCCGAAATCGCACTGCAGTTGCGACTGCGCGAACGGGGTGAACTCGCCATGGGTTACCGCCGGACGTATCCGGTACAGCCAGCTGCGGCGGTTGCTTCCGCGCGGCGCGGTGAAGGCGGTGCCGGTCAGCTGTTCGGCGTACAGCCCGTGGGCCACCTTCTGCGGTGAGTTCTGCCCGACCGGCAGCGCGCCGGCGATGGCCTCGGTGGCGAACTCGTTGCCGAAACCGGACTGGTAGCCACGGGCGGTGATGGCGGGGGACATGGGGGCTCCAGAAATGGCCGGCCAGCGGCCGGCACTAGCATTCGGACAGGCACTGCCGGCGGGAAGCCGACAGTGCCTGCAGACCTTACAGCACGCCGCGGCGGATCTGGTCGCGCTCGATGCTCTCGAACAGCGCGGTGAAGTTGCCTTCGCCGAAGCCTTCGTTGCCCTTGCGCTGGATGATCTCGAAGAAGATCGGGCCGATGCAGTTCTGGGTGAAGATCTGCAGCAGCTTGCGCTGGTGGGTTTCCGGATCGGCATCGATCAGGATCTTGTTCTTGGCCAGGCGCGCCACGTCTTCACCGTGGTTCGGCACGCGCTGGTCGATCACATCGAAGTAGGTTTCCGGCGTGTCGAGGAAATCCACGCCCTGCGCGCGCATCGCTTCGACGGTCTCGTAGATGTTCTCGGTGAAGCAGGCGATGTGCTGGATGCCCTCGCCCTTGTATGCGTCCAGGTACTCGTTGATCTGGCTCTTCGGGTCGGACGATTCGTTCAGCGGGATGCGCACGATGCCGTCCGGCGCGGTCATCGCCTTGGACACCAGGCCGGTCTTCAGGCCCTTGATGTCGAAGTAGCGGATCTCGCGGAAGTTGAACAGGCGCTCGTAGTAGTCCGACCACTGCTGCATGTTGCCGAAATACAGGTTGTGGGTCAGGTGGTCGATGAAGGTCAGGCCGAAGCCGAACGGGTGCAGGTCGGCACCGGCGATCGGCTCGTAGTCGCCGTCGTAGATGCTGCCGGCCGCGCCATAGCGGTCGACCAGGTACAGCATGCAGTCGCCGATGCCCTTGATGACCGGTGCGCTGACCGCCTTGCTGTCCGGCTTGAAGGCGATGGCTTCGGCGCCGTTGCCCAGTGCGGTCTGGTAGACCTCCTGGCCCGGCTTCTTGAAGCGGATGGCGAAGCCACAGGCACAGGGGCCGTGCTTTTCGGCGAAGTCGGCGGCGAACGAATCGGGGTCTTCATTGACCAGGAAGTTGACGTCGCCCTGGCGATAGACGGTAATCGGACGCTGCTTGTGCTTGAGCACCGCGCTGAAGCCCATCTTCCGGAAGTACGCGTGCAGCTCCTGGCCTCGGCCGGCGGGGGCGGCGAATTCGACGAACTCGAAGCCGTCGATGCCCATCGGGTTCTCGAAGGTGGTGACCTGCATGCCGGGGTTGGGATGCGAGGCGGTCGGGACTGCGGTATTCATGGCGTGGCTCCGAATCGGTACCGCATCGGTACAAACCAGGTGCGGGCAGGTTGGGACCCGGCGAGAATGCAGGGTCTGGACCCACCCCTTATAGTTACACTTGAAACCACCAGCAAGGTGCACCGCAACATGAGCCCCGCCGATCCCGCCTCGACCCGCCTGCGTGCCTCGCACGTCCTGCTCGACCTGGAACAGTTCCTGCCCTACCGGCTGAGCGTGCTGTCCAACCGGGTCAGCGGCAACATCGCCAAGCTATACGGCGATCGTTACGGTCTGGCGATTCCCGAATGGCGGGTCATCACCATCCTGGCGCTGTACCCGGGTTCGTCGGCCAGCGAGGTCTCCGACCGCACGGCAATGGACAAGGTGGCGGTCAGCCGCGCCGTGGCCCGCCTGCTGGAGCGCGGCTTCATCAAGCGCGAGACCCACGGCGACGACCGCCGCCGCTCGGTGCTGGCGCTGTCGGCGGCCGGCTTCGAGGTCTACGAGACCATCGCCCCGATGGTGATCGAGATCACCCGCAAGCTGATGTCGGTGCTGAGCGAGGAGGAAGAGCAGGTGCTGGAGAAGCTGATCCTGCGCCTGGCCGGCGAAGGCCTGGAGCGGATGGGCCAAGGGGTCTGAAAGAAAAAAGGGGACGGAGGGGATTAAGTCGCTTTGGGCACCAGGGCGCGGGTGCCGACCCTGGCCGGCAGCAGAGCAGTGGCTGGGCGATTGTCGTCCGCCCCCCTTTGATCTGCCGGGCCCCGCTCTTGTACGAGCTGTGGGCCGACCACAAGCGATGACATCGCACGCATTCACTTCCGGCGGAATCCGTCATGAAGTGTCGCCCTCGCCCGTCGGCATTTCCGCATTAGCACGATACGACCCGTTTCCGCGAAGCTGGTGTATCGAAACGGGCTGATCCAATGAGTTCTCTTATTGGACTGTCGGCGCGTGCGGCCGGACGGTACGCGTTCAACGGGCATCAGCCCGGCCATCCACATCGAACGGCCCCCTCATGGATGACTCGCGTTCAACGTCGCCGCATGGCCAGGAATTGCTGGCCGATCTCAGAGAGCTGATCTGCGCAGCGCGCAGCAGGATGCACAGGTCCATCAACGCCGAGTTGACGCTGCTGTACTGGCGAATCGGTCGTCGCATCCATGTTGACCAGATGGCGGGGCAGCGTGCGCGTTACGGCGAGGCTCTCTTCACCCGGATCGCCAAGGCGCTGTCTGCCGAGTTCGGCACGTCCTTCGGTGAGAAGAGCCTGCGCCGGATGGTGCAGTTCTCCATCGCATTTGCAGACGAGCAGATTGTCGTATCGCTGATACGACAATTGAGCTGGACCCATTTCATCGCGCTGATCCCACTGGCGGATCCACTCAAGCGCGATTTCTATGCCCAGATGGCCGCCACCGAGGGCTGGAGTGTACGCACGCTGCGCCAGCGCATCGATTCGATGCTGTATGAGCGCACGGCACTCTCCAGCCAGCCAGAGCAGACCATCGCCGAAGAGTTGGCGGCACTGCGCGGCAACCAGCAGCTGTCTCCAGGGCTGGTACTGCGTGATCCCTACGTACTGGACTTTCTTGGCCTCAAGGACAGGTGGGACGAGCAGGACCTTGAAACCGCGATCCTTCGCGAGATGCAGGGCTTCCTGCTTGAACTTGGTACCGGCTTCAGTTTCGTCGCCCGCCAGAAGCGCATCCAGATCGACGGCGATGACTTCCACCTGGACCTGCTGTTCTACAACCGGCGCCTGCGAAGACTCATTGCCATCGAGTTGAAGATCGGCGAGTTCAAGCCGGCCTACAAGGGACAAATGGAACTCTATCTGCGCTGGCTGGACCGCTACGAACGTGAGGATGGCGAGCAGGCGCCGTTGGGTATCATCCTCTGCACGGGGAAGAAGGCGGGCCAGATTGAACTGCTGGAGCTGGATCGCTCAGGCATCCATGTTGCGGAGTACCTGACCACGCTGCCCTCCCGTGAGGTCCTGAAGCGAAGATTACAGACTGCCATGGAGCGGGCGCGGCAACAGCTGCAGACCGCGGCGCCCGGCCTCCCGTAGATCCACGCCACGCGCGGATGGCGTTCATGCTTCAGCTCAGGTGCTTGCGGCGGGCATGGATCCACGGCACCGCGAGCGCCGCGATGGCACCACCAGCGAAGCCCAGCGAAGCGGCCACCGTGGCTGCTTCGACCGCCCCCGGCAGCGCCAGCGCCGCCGCCACCAACAGCAACGAAGGCAGGCCGACGAAGGTACCCAGGAAGAAGTGCCAGCGCGGCGACCAGGTGTTGAGCTGCAGCAGGCTGACCGGCTGCCAGGCGTCGGAGGCGGCGTCCTCGGCGATCTTCGCCACCGCCTTGGCCAGGTCCACCTCCGGCAGCGCGCGCCCCAGGCGGGCGGTCGCCAGCAGCTCGACCACCGCCTCCACCGGCGGGAAGCTGGACGGCCACGCCACCGGCGCCGGCACGCCGTAGGCGGTGAGCAGCGGCACGCTCAACCACGGCGCCACCAGCGGACGCATGCGGCGGCGCCCGTGCACGCACCAGATCTGCGGCTGGCCGTGCGCAGTGACGCTGTACAGCGCCAGTTCGTTGGCCGGCGGGTAACCGAGCATGGTCACCCGCGCTGCCAGGCTGTCCTGGCCCATCGCGCGCAGGAAGCCGGGGCGGCTGCGGCCTTCCTGCATCCACGCCAGGCCCAATGCGCCCACCAGATACGCCTCGGCGACGTCCTTGCTGCCGGCCGTGGCGCGCTCGTCACTGGCCAGGTACCAGGCCAGCGACTTGGGTTCGGCAACATCTTCCAGGCCCCAGCGGCTGTCATCGCCCAGTACGTGGCGCACCGGCAGTCGCGCGGGGGCGGTCTCGCCACGCTCGCCGGTCTGCAGGAAGGGCAGCACGCCCTGGATGAAGGTGGACAGCTCGATCGCGCGCGCGCCGTGGCCTTGCCATTCGGGCGGCAGCAGCCCGGCCAGCTGGCCTTCGGCGGCCAGCGCATCAAGGCGCGCTTTCTGTTCGACCAGTTTCTGCACCGCGCCCTTCAGCACCACGTTGTCGGGCAGCGCGATCTGCGGCAGGCGGTGGCGTGGCGGTGCCAGTTCGACGCTGTCCTCGCCGGTACCGGCGTCATCCAGCAAGGCCTCCTGCGCGGGCAGGGTCACACCTTCGCCTGCCCCACCGTCGGCCAGCGCACCGGCAGGGTCGGGCAATCGTTCGGCGTGGTCGCTGTGCATGGGCGTTCCGGTAGGTTGCGTCGACGGGGCGTCGACTGAGGTCCTTGCCGGTAACGGCGTGCTCACGGTGAAGTTGAGACACGGATTCAGAGAGTGTGACGGGGCGCGCAGTAGATCCGCGCAAGGCGTGGATGCGCCTCAGTGCCGACCCACGGTCGGCCCCCACCGCAGCTGCCGGCCAGCGGCCGGCACTACCCTACTCCGGTTTGTCCGGTGCCCACTGCTTGAGGAAGGCGTCCACCCGCGTGGGCTGGAAGGCTTCGCCCTTGCGCAGCTCAGCAGTGGCCTGCGACACCAGCAGGCCGCCATCGGCGTCCAGCACCAGCAGGTGCGGGTAGTCGCGCTCCATCACCGGGAACTGGGCAAGGAAGGCGGTGTTGGGCTGCTCGTCGCTGGCGTTGACCTTCACCCACACGTAGTGGGCATCGCGGAAGCGACGCAGGTCGCCGTTGCCTTCCACCACGTCGTCCAGCGCCCGGCAGCGCTCACAGGCGGCGTTGCCGACCTCGAGCAGGATGCGCTTCTTGCCGCGCTGGGCTTCCACCTTGGCGGTGGCCAGGTCATCGGCGGGGTCGCGCGCCGGGTCGAACTGCGCGCCGAGCCCGGCGATGGCGGCGATGTCCGCCGCCACCGGGGTATTGCCCGAGGCCACCGGTTCGCTGGGGTCAGCGACCGGTGGCTCGGTGGGGCGGGTATCCAGCGGCTGCGTGGGCTCGGCGGCGGCAGGCGGTTGCGATTGCGAACAGGCGCCGATCAGCGCCGCACAGACCACCACTACCGCAGTACCGAGCTTGCTACGCATGCCTTCTACCCTCTCATCATCATTTGACGCCGTGCATCAGCTTGTTGATCAGCGGGGCGATCAGGAACAGCACCACGCCGGAGCCGATCAGGGCCCAGAACCCGAAGGTATACCCCTTCAGGGCCGACTCGACCGTCATGCCGCCTTCACCACTGACCACGCCAGCGAAGATGCCCGACAGGTTGTTGCCGATGCCGGTGGACAGGAACCAGCCACCCATGCCGAAGCCGACCAGGCGCACCGGGGCCAGCTTGGTCACCATCGACAGGCCGATCGGCGACAGGCACAGCTCACCGACCGACTGGATGACGTAGACCATGAACAGGGTCCAGAACGGAATCTTGCCGTCCACGACCATCTGCGACAGGGCGAACATCAGCAGGGCGAAGGCGGCGCCGTTGAACAGCAGGCCCAGGCCGAACTTGCGCGGAATGGACGGATTGGCACGGCCCATGGCCACCCAGATCCAGGCGATGACCGGCGCCAGGGTGATGATCGCCACCGAGTTGACCGACTGGAACCATGCCGTGGGGAAGGTCCAGCTGCCGAACTGGCGGTTGACGATGTTCTCGGCCAGGAAGGTGAACGAGCTGCCGGCCTGTTCGAAGAACATCCAGAACATCACGTTGAAGGCGAAGATGATCAGCATGGCGATCACGCGGTCGCGCTGCACCTTGCCCTCGCGGACGCCCTCGACCAGCAGCAGCACGGCCAGGGCGGTGAACATCGCGCCCAGGATCCAGGCCAGCGCGGTGGCGCCGGTGGCCAGCAGGAAGTACGCCACCGGGATGGCGACCACGGCACCGGCCAGCACCATGATGATGCGGCCGAAGCCTTCAGCGCCGGCCGGCGGTGCGCCGATGCCCTTCAGGCCGGCACGACCGATGTAGAACCACACCAGCGAGATCAGCATGCCCACGCCCGAAGCGATGAACACGACCTTGTAGGACGGCATCGCATCGGTACCGAAGACCTTGCGGGCCAGGTACTCGGTCAGCACCGGGGCGATCATCGCGCCGATGTTGATGCCCATGTAGAAGATGGTGAAGCCCGAGTCGCGGCGCTCGTCCTTCAGGCCGTACAGCTTGCCGACCATGGTCGAGATGTTCGGCTTGAACAGGCCGTTGCCGACGATGATCGTGGCCAGGCCAAGCTTGAAGATGTGCTCCTGCGGCAGCGAGATCATGAACAGGCCGGCGGCCATGATGATCGCGCCGGTCAGGATCGAGCGCTGGTAGCCCAGCACCCGGTCGGCCACGTAGCCACCGAAGATCGCCGCGGCGTACACCAGGGCCAGGTAGGCGCCATAGATGCGGCTGGCGTCGCCTTCACCGGCAGCGCTGCCGTTGTAGAACTGGGCGACGATGTACAGCACCAAGGCCCAGCGGATGCCATAGAACGCAAAGCGCTCCCAGAACTCGGTCATGAACAGCATCCACAACGGGCGCGGGTGGCCCAGCGTGGTCTTGAAGTCCGGCAGCGCCGGCTCTGGGGTGTTCGCAGTGGCGTTTAGGCTCATGCGGATTTCCTGGTTCGGTGGATGACGAGCACGTCCGCTGTGCAGTTGGAGCAACGCGCGAGGATCACCGACTTCTGGCGTTCACGTCAAATACACGCCGTTTGAGGCAGGTGCCGGCCTGCTCGCTGAACTTGCATCTGAAACGATCCAGCCAGCGGCCGGGGCCAAGCTGAATGGGGATCAGTCCAGCGCTGAGGGGGGCGCGGCCTGCAGGCTGGTGCGCACCTGGAACAGTTCGGGGAAGAAGGTCAGCTCCAGCGCCTTGGCCAGGAAGCCCACGCCGGACGAGCCGCCGGTGCCGCGCTTGAAGCCGATCACCCGCATCACGGTGCGCATGTGCCGGAATCGCCACAGCTGGAAGGCGGTCTCCAGATCCACCAGGTCCTCGCACAGCGCGTATTCGCGCCAGTAGCGGTCGGTGTCCTGGTAGATGCGCTCGAAGACCGGCTGCAGGGCGTCGTCGGCCACATGCGGCTGGGTCCAGTCATGGGCCTCGTACACCGCCGGGACGGCATGACCGAAGCGGGCCAGGTACTTCAGGAACTCCTCGTACAGGCTCGGTGCCTCCAGCACGGTGCGCAGCTGCGCCTGCCCGGCCGGATCGTGCTCGAACACCTGCAGCATCTGCGCGTTCTTGTTGCCCAGCAGGAACTCGATGTAGCGGTACTGCAGCGACTGGAAGCCCGAGGACGGGCCCAGCACGTCGCGGAAGCCCATGTACTCGGACGGAGTCAGCGTTTCCAGCACCGACCATTGCTCGGTCAGCTGGCGCAGCACCTGCTTGCTGCGGGCCAGCACCTTGCGGCACTGCCACACCTCATCGCGCTGCAGGAAGCCGATCGCCGCACGCAGTTCGTGGCCCAGCAGCTTCAGCCACAGCTCCGAGGTCTGGTGCTGGATGATGAAGAGCATCTCGTCGTGATGCGGCGGACTGGACAACGGCTGCTGCGCGCTGAGCAGCTGGTCCAGCCGCAGGTAACCACCATAGGTCAGGCGGCCCTGCAGGTCGGTGTGGATGCCGGCTTCGAGATCGCGTTGGTTGTTGTCGACGGACATGGGTGCGGCCAGATCGGGGGCGGCAAGGGTAGCGCGTTGCCAGCCGCGCGGGCAGCCGCGCCGTCCATACCGGGGCGTGCGGTGCCCCGTGGAGCATTGGCCGATGCGGGGCCTGCGCGTGGAACCGATCGGGTCGTTGCGCCGGCGGTCAGCCAGAGGCGTATTCTGATGCTTTGCAGCAACGACTGAATACGTTGTTGTTATTGGCCCCCCACCCGCCGGCAGGGGTAAAACAGGGCGTTGCCGTGTTGCGGCGCAGGAAGGCTATTCCGTACGCGTTCCTTAACATGGCGATTCATATCATTTGTAACTTCTCTGTCGAAGGTGCAGTACGCAATGACGGTTGCCGCTGAATTCAAGATCGAATACCTGCAGTACCTGGACGCGGACGGCAAGCTCGTCCGCGATGACCTGCCCGCGTCGCTGCGCGACCCCAAGGTCCTGGTACCGCTGTTCAAGCAGATGCTGTTCGTACGCACGTTCGACAGCAAGTCCATCGCGCTGCAGCGCACCGGCAAGCTGGGCACCTATGCCGCCTGCCTGGGCCACGAAGCCGCGCACGTGGGCATCGGCGCGGCGATGCAGAAGGACGACGTGTTCGCGCCTTCGTACCGCGAGTATGGCGCGATGTTCATGCGGGGCGTGCGCCCGCACGACGTGCTGATGTACTGGGGCGGCGACGAACGCGGCAACGATTACGGCGGCAACGCGGCCAAGGACTTCCCGTTCTGCGTGCCGATTTCCACCCAGTGCCTGCATGCCGCCGGCGCCGCGCTGAAGTTCAAGCTCAACAAGGAACCGCAGATCGCCGTGGCCGTGTGTGGCGATGGCGGCAGCTCCAAGACCGACTTCTATGCGGCCCTGAATTCGGCCGGCGCCTACAAGCTCCCGCTGATCCTGTGCATCGTCAACAACGGCTGGGCCATCTCGGTCCCGCGTTCGGCCCAGACCGGTGCCGAGACGCTGGCACAGAAGGGCCTGGCCGGCGGCCTGCACTGCCTGCAGGTGGACGGCAACGACCTGATCGCCGTGCTGGCGGCGATGGAACAGGCGCGCGAGCGTGCGCTGGCCGGCGACGGTGGCACGGTGCTGGAACTGATGACCTACCGCCTGTCCGACCACACCACCGCCGACGACGCGCGCCGCTACCGCGACGACGCCGAAGTGAAGGATGCCTGGCAGCGCGAGCCGATGCTGCGCCTGCGCAAGTACCTGATCAGCGCCGGCGTGTGGAGCGAGGAAGAAGAAGCCGCCTGGACCGCCGAGTGCGGCGCGCGCGTGGACGAGGAAGTGAACCTGTACCTCAATACGCCGGTGCAGCCGGTCGAGGCGATGTTCGACTTCCTGTATGCCGATCCGCCGCCGGACCTGCTGGCCCAGCGTGCCCAGGCGATCGCCCTGGAGAAGCGCCATGGATGAGATCAAGAACAACGCGCCCGGCGCGCACACCAACGCCGCCGACAGCGCTGCTGTCGCGCGCGGAGATGACAGCATGACCACCACCCCGATCACCCTCATCGAAGCCATCACCCAGGCGCTGGCCTGGGAGCTGGAACATGACCCGTCGGTGCTGGTGCTGGGCGAAGACGTGGGCGTCAACGGCGGCGTGTTCCGCGCCACCGCCGGTCTGCAGCAGCGCTTCGGCTCGGACCGCATCCTCGACACCCCGCTGGACGAAACCACCATCGCCGGCCTGACGATTGGTCTTGCCGCACAGGGCATGAAGCCGGTGGCCGAAGCCCAGTTCGACGGCTTCATGTATCCGATGGTCGACCATATCGTCTGCCACGCCGCGCGCCTGCGCTACCGCACCCGTGGCCGCCTGCACTGCCCGATGGTGCTGCGCGTGCCGTGGGGCGGCGGCATCCGCGCTCCGGAACACCACAGCGAAGCCAACGAGGCGATCTTCACCAACGTGCCGGGCCTGCGCGTGGTGCTGCCGTCCTCGCCGCAGCGCGCCTATGGCCTGCTGCTGGCCGCGATCCGCGAACCGGATCCGGTGATCTACATGGAGCCCAAGCGCATCTACCGCCAGTACAAGGAAGTGGTCGTCAACGACGGTGAAGCCCTGCCGCTGGACGTCTGCTTCGTGCTGCGCGACGGCACCGACGTGACTCTGGTGACCTGGGGCGCGCAGGTGAAGGAAGCGCTGGAAGCGGCCGACAAGCTGGCCGGCGAAGGCATCAGTGCCGAAGTCATCGACGTGGCCACCCTGCGTCCGCTGGACTTCGCCACCATTGCCGAGTCGGTGGCCAAGACCGGCCGCTGCGTGATCGTGCAGGAAGCCCCGAAGACGGCGGGCTTTGGCGCCGAGATCGCCGCGCGCCTGGCTGAGGAATCGATCTACGACCTGCTGGCCCCGGTCGAGCGCGTCACTGGCTACGACACCCACATTCCGCTGTTCCGCCTGGAAATGAAGTACCTGCCGAGCGTCGAGCGGATCGTGGCTGCGGCCAAGCGCGCGGTGGCGGCCGGCTGACATGCGGGCCCGCCTTCTGGGGGCTTACCGCAGCCAGTATCCCAACCCGCTCCGGTTCCACACCGGCCAGATCGTCGAAGTAGGTGTCCGTGACGAGGAATGGCCGGCGTTTGCCTGGGTACGCACCAACGATGGTCGCGCTGGATGGGCGCCCATCGCCTGGTTGCAGCTGCTGGACGAGGGTCGCGCTGAAGCCCTGTGCGACTACGACGCCCGCGAGCTGGATGTGGAAAGCGGCGAGATGGTGAAGCTTCATCACGAACACGGCGGGTGGTGGTGGTCCGAGCGCGCCAATGGCGCGACGGGTTGGCTGCCGGCCCGCGAACTGGAACTGCTGGAAGAGAACTGCAAATGAGCCAGACCAAGAACTTCAACCTGCCCGACCTGGGCGAAGGCCTGCCGGACGCGACCATCGTCGAGTGGTTCGTCAAGGAAGGCGATGTGATCAAGCTGGACGAGCCGCTGGTCTCGATGGAGACCGCCAAGGCCGTGGTGGAAGTGCCCTCGCCGTTCTCCGGCAAGGTGCTGAAGCTGTCCGGCGGGGCCGGCGACATCATCCCGACCGGCTCGGTGCTGGCCAGCTTCGAGCTGGACCCGAACCTGCCGCAGCGCGCCGACGGCCAGGACACCGGCCACAGCCATGGCCACGCAGCACCGGCCGCGCCGGCGGCCGCACCGACCCCGCCGCCGCTGCCGGCTGCGGCCGCTCCGGTTGCCGCCGAGGACGCCAAGCCCGCCGCGGCCGAGCGTGATGACGCCGGCACCGTGGTCGGCGCCATGCAGAGCTCCAATGCCGTGCATGCCGAACAGGCGCTGGCCGTCGGTGGCGTCAAGGCCGTGCCAGCCGTGCGTGCGATGGCGCGCAAGCTGGGCGTGGACCTGAGCCGCGTGGCCGCCACCGGCACCGATGGCGCGGTGACCATGGCCGACGTCAAGCAGGCCGCCGCCAACGGCACCGCCAAGCTCGGCGCTGCTCCGGCGCCGGTCGCTGCCGCTGCGTATGCCGCGCCGATCCCCGCGCAGGTGTCCGCCCCGGTGCAGAGCGAAGCCCGTACCCCGCTGTCTGCCGCCGGCAAGCCGATGCGCACCCAGCCGCCGGGCGTGGTCGCCAAGGGCCAGCCGGAACCGCTGAAGGGCGTGCGCCGCAACATGGCCCGCGTGATGGCCGATGCGCACAGCAAGGTCGTGCCGACCACGCTGAACGACGACGCCGACATCCACGCCTGGCTGCCGGGCAACGACGTCACCGCCCGCCTGGTGCGCGCCATCGTCGTTGCCGCACAGAAGGTGCCGGCGATGAACGCCTGGTTCGACGGCGAAGCACTGACCCGCACCCTGCACGCGCAGGTGGACATCGGCATCGCCGTGGACACCGACGACGGCCTGTTCGTGCCGGCCCTGCGCAATGCCGACATGCTCGATGCACGCGGCATCCGCGAAGGCGTCAACCGCCTGCGCGAGCAGGTGGAATCGCGTTCGATCGCGGCGTCGGAACTGAGTGGCTACACCATCTCGCTGTCCAACTTCGGCATGTTCGCCGGTCGTTACGCAACCCCGGTCGTGGTGCCGCCGTGCGTGGCCATCGTCGGTGCCGGCCGTGCCCGCCACCAGATGACCCCGGTGATGGGCGGCGTGGAAGCGCACAAGGTGATCCCGCTGTCGGTCACCTTCGACCACCGCGCAGCCACGGGTGGTGAAGCTGCCCGCTTCCTGCGCGCGATGATGGACGACCTGGCGCTGGCCAGCTGATCGGCCACCACCTGTGAAACACGAACGCCGGGCATTGCCCGGCGTTTTTTTATGCCCGCTCTACAGAATGCATGCGATCAATCGCGCGCGACCATGCCCTCGGCGCGGCTGTACACACGCAGGCGGTGCCCATCAGGGTCGGCGCCGACGAAGGTGTGGCCGAACTCCAGCGTCATCGGCGCCTGCAGGATCTGCACACCGAGCGCGCGCCACGCATCGTGCAGCTGCTGCACGACGTCGGGGTTGGCGACGACCATCGCCAGTTCAGCGGCACCGGCCTGCGCGGACACCGGCGGTTGCACGTCGTCGCGTTGCCACAGGCCGAGTGCGGCGCCATCGCCGAGCAGGAACAGGGCAAAGCCGGGCGACTGCTCCACCGGTGGCTTGCCGAGGATGCCGCTGTAGAAGGTGGCGCTGGCGGTAACGTCGCGCACGTACTGCAGCAGCGTGCTGGGCTTGAACATGGGGAAGCTCCGTTGTTGGGAGCGATCATGGTGGTACGGCCCTGCTGACAGATTCTGTCAGCAGCGTCGAGCGTGCTCGACTGCTGTTGCCTTGGTGGAGGTCGAGCTTGCTCGACTGCTGCTCGCGTGCGAAGGCCGCCCTCCCCCAAGAGGCAGGAAGCAGAACGCAGAAGCAGTCGAGCGGGCCCGACGCTACGAACGATCCAGCCAGTCCGGCGCGATGCCCTGTGCCTTCTGCCAGCGCCGCAGCAGGGTGGCACGCGGCACCCGATAGTGCTCCTCCAGCACCCGCACCTGGCGGATGCGGTCCAGCCGGAAGTGGCGGAAATCCTCGCGGCGCTCACACCAGGCCGCCAGCATCGGCACTTCATCGAAGTAGCCCAGCGCGAACGGCCAGACGATCCGTTCGCTGCGCTGTCCCTGCGCATCCTGGTAGCCGAACTGCAGGCGCTGCTGCGAACCCACGGCTTCGCGCACGGCCTGCAGGCGTGCAGCCGGCACCTTGGCCGCAGCACGCGATGGGCCAACGCGCAGGCCGCTGTCACGCAGGGCCTCGCGGCGCGCCACGGGCAATACGTGCGCGATGCGCGCCAGGGCGTCACGTGCAGCCTCGGCCAGCGCCGGCTCGGTGCGCGCCGCGACCCAACGCAGTCCCAGCACCAGCGCGTCGATCTCGGCCGGTGGCAGGGTCATCGGCGGCAGGGTATCGCTGGGGGCCAGCAGGTAACCGACGCCGGCCTCGCCGCGCAGGTCGGCGCCCTGCTCGCGCAGGGTTTCGATATCGCGGTACAGCGTGCGCAGGCTGATACCCAGCGCATCGGCCAGCGCCTGCCCCGCCACCGGTCGCCGATGGCGGCGCAGCAGCTGCTGCAGCTGGTTCAGGCGGAGCGCACGCGACATCAGCCGACCAGCGCGCGGGATGCCACCACGTGTTCGCCCGGATGCGGGGCCAGTGCGGCCTCGACCAGCGCCCGGGCGATCTCACCCGCCGGATTGATCCGCCATGACCGCGGCAGCACCGGCCCCAGCGCGCCCAGCACCGACAGCGCCCATCGCTCTCCGCGCCGGACTTCGTTGCGTTCGCCGCCGATCAAGCCCGGCCGGACCAGGGTCAAAGAGGCAAAGCCCAGCGCACGCAGGTCACGTTCCAGCTCGCCCTTGACCCGGCTGTAGAAGATCAGTGACTGCGGATTGGCACCGGCGGCGGAATTCAGTGCGAAGGCGCGGGCGCCCTCGGCCCGGGCAAGACGGGCAAACGCCATCGGGTAGCCGTGGTCGATGCGACGGAAGGCTTCCCGGCTGCCGGCCTGGGCCAGGGTACTGCCCAGCGCGCAGATCACCGCGTCCACGCGGGCCCACGCCGGTGCATCGGGCAGCGCATCGAACTGCAGCACCGGCGCGTGCAGCTTCGGACCACGCAGCGCCAGCGGCCGTCGGGTGGGCGCCACGACGGCGCGGCAGCGCGGGTCATCCAGCAACATCGGCAGGACCTGCCCACCGACCAGGCCGGTCGCCCCCAGCAGCATCACGCGCATCCCCACCTCCACTACGGCATCCTGTCGCCCATCCTAGCCGTTCAAGCCCTCGGCGGCCGCGCCGATATGCTGGAACCAGACCCTGCCAGCCCCAGGATTCGCTCGATGACGGACCAGCCCGATCCCCGCCCTGCACCCGGCACCGCCCTTGGGCCGTCGGCACGCGTGCGCGCGGCGGCGGACGACGGCCGGGGTGATCGTGTGGTGCTGCAGGGCGGCGGTGGCGTGGCGCTGCAGCAGCTGTTCGCCGGGGCCGACGCGCCGAAGCCCCTGCTGGCCGCGTTCGCCAACGGCATGGCCACCCTGCCCGGCGAACTGGGCGACATGGGTGACCGCCTGCAATCGGCGCAGGCCAGTGCCGATTGGCCGCGCTACGGGCGCGCGATGCGGCAGCTGATCGACAAGTACATCCGCACCATCGAGCAGCATTCGCCGGACGGGCAGCCGGAAAGCCTGCGCCTGTCCGAGCAGCTGCGGCTGCTGTTGGGCGGCGCGGTGGTGGCGCTGCTGCAGCATGACCCGGACCTGCGCGAGCAGGCGCAGGCGCTGGCCGTGCGCCTGCGCCAGTGGCAACCGGGTACCGCGCTGGAGCCGATCGAGCAGGGGGTGCGCGAGCTTGGCCACCAGGTCGGCGTGCGCGCCGAGAGCTGGCAGGAGCAGCAGGCGCTGCTGCTGGAGCTGTTCGCGCTGCTGCTGGAGAACGTGAGCGAGCTGCTGGATGACCGCAGCTGGCTGCAGGGCCAGATCGCCGCAGTACGGCAACTGCTGGACGGGCCGTTGGAAGCCGAAGCGGTCGAGCGCACCCGCGCCGAACTGCGCGAAGTGATCTACAAGCAGGGCCTGCTGCGCCAGGGCATCGACGATT
This sequence comes from Stenotrophomonas sp. YJH_SMC_10, assembly GCF_059371555.1. NCBI lineage: Bacteria > Pseudomonadati > Pseudomonadota > Gammaproteobacteria > Lysobacterales > Lysobacteraceae > Stenotrophomonas > Stenotrophomonas sp. YJH_SMC_10. The sequence goes on from NZ_JCAFUS010000005.1 coordinate 173,836, forward strand.
CGAAGGCAGCCATGCGCGGGTTGATGGGCGAGTTCATCGAGCGCATGGATGGCATGGCCACCAGTACCGGCGAATACCATGACCGCATCGGCAGCTACGCGCTGCAGCTGCGCGAGGCACGCAGCATCGCCGACCTCAACCAGCTGCTGCAGGACGTGATGCGCGACACCGGCAAGGTGCAGCAGCAGGCTGCGCAGGCCCGCGATCATCTGGCCAACGCGCGGCAGGAGGTGGAACGTGCTGAGCAGCGCATTGCCGAGCTGGAGCAGGAGCTGCGCGCGGCCGGTGACCTGGCGCGCATCGATCCACTGACCCAGGCGCTGAACCGCCGTGGCCTGGACGAACTGCTGCAACGCGAGCTGGCCCGTGCCGCACGCAACAACGCACCCCTGGGCGTGGCGGTGATCGACCTGGATGATTTCCACCAGACCAACGATGCACACGGCCATGCCGGTGGCGACGCGCTGCTGCAGCACCTGGTGGCCGTGTGCAAGCTGCTGCTGCGGGCGACCGATGGCATCGCACGGCTGGGCGGCGACGAGTTCGTGCTGGTGCTTCCGGAAACCCAGGCGGCCGACAGCATGGCCACCGTGCAGCGCCTGCAGCGCTCGCTGGCCCATCGCGTGCTGACCGTGCAGGACCGCCGCGTGCCGGTGCACTTCAGCGCCGGCCTGTCGCAATGGCAGCCCGGCGATGATGCCGAGGCCCTGCTGCGGCGTGCGGATGACGCGTTGTATGCGGCCAAGCGACAGGGCAAGAACCGCGTGCAGGCAGGGTGATCGTGGAATGGAGCCAGATCCCTTTCCCAACGGAAAAGGGATCTGACCCCGAGGGTCCACGGGCTTACTTGCCGCGCAGCTTCTGGAAGCCGGTCACTGCCGCCAGCACGATGGCACCGGCGATGATGCCCACCACCATGTTGCCGACCGCACTGACCAGCCAGCCCCACTGGCCCTGGCCGCCCAGCGCCTGCACCGCGTGGTGCAGCGCCGGCACGTTGTGGACCAGGATGCCGCCGCCGACCAGGAACATGGCGATGGTGCCGGCCACCGACAGGAACTTCATCAGCCACGGTGCCGAGGCCACCAGACCACGACCGAAGGCGGCGATGGCGCCGCCTTTGCGCGACAGGTACAGGCCGACGTCGTCGAGCTTGACGATGCCGGCCACCAGTCCATAGACGAACACCGTCATCGCCAGCGCCACCACGGCCAGGGTGATCACCTGGTTGGTGAACGGAGCGGTGGCGACCACGCCCAGGGTCAGCACGATGATCTCGGCCGACAGGATGAAGTCAGTGCGGATCGCGCCCTTCACCTTGTCCTTCTCCCACGCGACCATGTCCACCTGCGCGTCGGCCAGCGCCTTGCGCCGCTCGGCCAGGCGCTCGGCATCGTCCTCGGAGGAATGCAGGAAACGATGCGCCAGCTTCTCCACGCCCTCAAAGCACAGGAAAGCACCGCCGATCATCATCAGCGGCACGATCAGCGGCACGTTCCAGCCACGGCCGTGCAGCCAGGCTTCCAGCGCACTGATCGCCAGTGCCGCCGGCACCAGGATCACCTTGTTGAGCAGCGAGCCCTTGGCCACCGCCCACACCACCGGCAGTTCGCGGTTGGCGTTGACCCCGGTGACCTGCTGCGCGTTCAGCGCCAGATCGTCGCCGAGCACGCCGGCGGTCTTTTTCGCCGCGACCTTGGTCAGGACCGAGACATCGTCGAGCAGGGTGGCGATATCGTCGAGCAGGGCGAACAGGCTGGCACCGGCCATGGGGCGTCCAAGAAAGGGGATGAGCGGATTCTGACCGATCCGGTGTGGACTGCGGAAGACGCCGGATTCACCGCGTGCCCACCGCCGCCCGGCGACACTGGGAAACCCGGTAGTACCGGCCGCTGGCCGGCCGCCGCACAGTTTCGGACATTGCCGGCCAACGGCTGGCGCTACCTGTCTTCGTCGCATGGGAGTTCCGCTTGAGCAATCCGTCCGCCGCCAATGGCAATCCCCCGCTGGTCAAAGGCATGAACCGGCGCAGCCAGATCCTGCGCCTGCTGATGCGCTATCGCCACTCGGGCGTGTTCTCGGGCATGAACCTGGATGCGGCAAGCAGCCAGGCCGACGTGCCCGCCGACGGCAATCCGGAGCAGTTCGTCAGCGACCTGGAAGCCTTGGGGCCGACCTTCGTCAAGCTGGGCCAGATGCTGTCCACGCGGCCGGACATGGTGCCGGTGGAGTTCGCCACGGCGCTGGAGCGCATGCAGGAGAAGGTGGCGCCGATCCCCGTCGAGCGCATCCACGCGATCATCGAGCAGGAACTGGGCGTAGGGGTGAACAAGCTGTTTGCCTCGTTCGATCCAGAGCCGTTGGGCTGTGCGTCGATCGCGCAGGTGCATCGCGCGGTGCTGCACGATGGCCGCCAGGTGGCGGTGAAAGTGCAGAAGCCCGAAGTGGCCGCGCAGCTGCGCTCGGACCTGGAGGCACTGCGCAGCTTCGCGCTGGCCGCCGACCACCTGACCCAGGTGGGCCGCCGCGTGCGGTTGCGCGACTGGCTCAACGAGTTCGCCAAGACCCTGATGCAGGAGCTGGATTACCACGCCGAGGCCGAGAACCTGGCGCGCTTCGGACGGCACCTGCGGCCGTTCCGCCGGCTGTGGGTGCCGCAGCCGATCTGGGACTACAGCAGCCAGCGCGTGCTGACGATGGAGCTTGCCACCGGCGTACGCGTGGATGCGATCTCCGGCGTACGCCGCACCGAGCAGGACATGGACCCGTTGGCGGCCGCGCTGATCCGCGGCTACCTGGACCAGATCTTCGTGCATGGCGAGATCCATGCAGACCCGCACCCGGGCAACCTGCGGGTGATGCCCGATGGCCGGCTGGCGATCTTCGACCTGGGCATGGTCGCGCACATGCCACCGCGCCTGCGCGAGCGTCTGCTGAAGATCCTGTTCGCGGCGGTCGACGGCCGTGGCGAGGAAGTGGCCGATGACCTGATCAGCATCAGCACGCGGCTGGAGGCCTTCGATGAAGAGCGCTACCTGCGCGAAACCGGCCAGCTGATCGCGCGCTATGCGGCCAGTGGCAGCTTCTCCGAAGGCCGCGTGGTGCTGGACATGGTGCGCATCGCCACGGCCTGCGGCCTGCGCACCCCGCCGGAATTGAGCCTGCTGGGCAAAGCGCTGCTCAACCTGGAAACGGTGTGCCGGCTGCTGGCACCGGAGCTGGATACCCGCCGCATCGTCGAGCGCCAGCTGCAGCACGTGATGCGCGCGCGCCTGAAGAAGTCGCTGTCCGCGGCCAACATCGCCAGCGAAGCGATGGAAATGCAGCAGCTGCTGCGCGATGGCCCCCGCAAGCTGTCGGACATCATGGCGCTGCTGGCCGAGAACCGCCTGCAGATGAAGGTGACCGGGCTGGAAGAGTCACGGCTGATGGAAAACCTGCAGAAGATCGCCAACCGTGTGGCGGCCGGCATCATCAGCGCGGCACTGATCATGGCCGCCGCGCTGATGATGAAGATCGACACGGGCTGGCACCTGTTCGGCTATCCCCTCATCGCGCTGGTGCTGCTGATGATCGGCGTGGTGCTGGGCCTGGGCATCGTGACCAGTGCATTGCTGTTTGATCGTCGCGCACGCGCACGCGAGGAGCGCGGGCACCGCTAGCGCATTGGCGAAACAGCCGTATTCATGCGCTTTTTAATGCAATCCAACGCAGCCTTTCACGCTCGTTTTACCTTGTGAGCGCCATTGCGCGCGCGTCATTTCAACAAACATTTCAGTCAGGTTCGTGCATGCACTATCGGGTCATCGGCCTGTCATCTGCATGTGCTTGCGGCAGCGCCGGTCGGATGGACACGCGTCGGTACGACGTCCATCACCACCACCCCGTCACTGCCGAAGCTGCCTATGCTCTGGATACTGCTGCTGTCGTTGTTGCTGCTGTGCTGGTTGTTCCTCGCCTCCGACCGGTGGGTGTGGTGGAAGGCCGGTGCGTTTTCGCTGCTGCTGCTCCTGCTCAGCGCGTGGTGGCTGATCGACAAGCTGTCCGGTGACGGGCTCAACGCCGCCACCCTGTACCACCTCGGCGCCGACATGGAAGGCGCCGGTATCGCAGACTTCAAGGGCTACATCGCCGGCTTCGTGGTGCTTGCGCTGGTCTCGCTGCTGCCGCTGTTTGCCACGCGGGTGAAGCGCTGGCGCCGGCCGGGCCACGGTGGCGGCTGGTTTGCCGGCTTCGCCGTTGTCTGGATCGCAACGATCCTGATCAGCCCACTGGCCCGCGATGGCCAGCGCCTCTACCAGCAGCTGCGCCCGGTCGATTTCGCCCGCATCGCCCCCGAGTACCAGGTGCCGACGCAGCCACTGCAGCGCCCGCGCAACATCGTCTGGATCTACGGTGAAAGCCTGGAACGCACCTACCTGGACGAAACCGTGTTTCCCGGGCTGATGCCCAACCTCAACCGCCTCGCCAGCCAGTCGCTGGATGTGCGAGGCCTGGACTCGGCCGAAGGCAGCGGCTGGACCATCGCCGGCTTGGTGTCATCGATGTGCGGCGTGCCGCTGACCACTTCGCAGGGCGATGAAAACAGCATGGACCGCATGGGCAGTTTCCTGCCCAAGGCGGTGTGCCTGGGCGACTACCTGAAGCAGCAGGGCTACACCAACCATTATCTGGGCGGCGCCAACGGCCAGTTCGCCGGCAAGGGCCAGTTCCTGGCCAGCCATGGCTTCGACGAAGTGCATGACCTGGCGTGGTTCAAGCAGCAGAAGAAGATCGGCCGCATCCACTACTCGGCCTGGGGCGTGCACGACGACGTGCTGCTCGATACCGCCTACCAGCGCTTCGAGCAGCTCTCACGTGCCGGTTCTCCGTTCATGCTGACCACGCTGACCATGGACACCCACCATCCGGCGGGACACCTGCCGGTATCGTGCAAGGGCGAGCGCTACCAGAGCGGCTACGGCAACATCGGCCTGCTCAATGCACTCAAGTGCACCGATCGGCTGATCTCGCAGCTGGTCGAGCGCATCCAGGCCAGTCCGTATGGCAAGGACACGCTGATCGTGATCGCCTCCGACCACCTGGCGATGCCCAACGACCTCAGCCACGTGCTGGCCAAGCAGAAACGCGAGAACCTGCTGCTGTTCCTCGGCGAGGGCGTGGCGCCGCGCCAGCTGGCGGTGGACGACGGTTCGACGCTGGATTCCGGCGCCACCCTGCTCAGCCTGCTGGACCCGAAACTGCGGACCATGGGCTTTGGCCGCTCGCTGCTGGATGAAACGCGCGCGCCGAGTGCCAGCGTGGCCGCGCGCCGCGACGGCGGCCGCGACTACCCGCAGTACCTGGCGTTCGCCCGTTCGCTGTGGCTGGGCGAACCGACCCGCGAACTGAAGATCGATGGCGATGACCAGGTCGTGGTTGGCCTGCAGCACGTGCAGCCACCGGTGCTGCTGGAGTACGACAAGGACTGGGGGCTGAAGTCGGTATATCTGGAAAATACCTCGCGCCAGTTCGATGACGCGGATCCGGACAACACGCTGGCCTATGTTGATCGCTGCACCGCGTTCGAGGACGGCTCGGCCGACGGCGACTGGTGTGCGCTGCTCGTCAACCGCGACAACGGCATCAAGCTCTACCGCGACGACGACCTGCGCGGTGGCATCGCGGTGGATGCGCCGCTGGATGCATTCCAGGGCCCGCGCCCGAGCGTGCGCCAGGCGCACATGATCACCCAGAAGGGGCGCCGCACCCGCGCCGGCCAGTACATGCTGCAGCTGGTGGCGAGCACGCGCCCGGATCGTGGCTTCTGGATCGAAGCGGTGTCCTCGCAGCGCAAGGTGGTGCTGGCCCAGCAGTGGGTGCAGCCTGATGCCAACGGCAAGATCAACGTCTCCTTCGGGCTGGACCACGAAGTGGATGATCTGGAAATCCGCGCGTGGCTGAACCATGCCGAGAAGCTGGCGGTGGATACGTTCGCCCTGGTGCCCTCGCGCAGCCGACCACGGGGGTAAGGGTTCCTGGCAGGGCTGCGCCCTGCACCCGCGGTAGTGCCGGCCGCTGGCCGGCACGCTCCGGACCCACCCCGCCCTCGACAGCGTTCCGCGATCTGCCGGATGCTCGTGGGGTCAGATCCGTTTTCCGGAGGCAAACGGATCTGACCCCAGCACACTGTTGCTGCTGAGTTTGCCGGCCAGCGGCCGGCACTACTGCGGGTCGCGGGTGATGTGGATATCGGTCGGCGTCGACAACGGGATGTTCCGCTCGGCCAGGATCTGCAGCAGGCTGAAGTACAGATCGCTGCGGGTGGCATAGACCTGTCGCGGGCTGGCCACGTAGGCGAAGCTGTTGATGGTGATCTGGCCCCCGCCGATGCTGTCGATGTACACCGTCGGCGCGGGCTGCTTCAGCACATTGGTATGTGCGCCGTAGGCCTCCAGCAGCGCCTCGCGCAGGGAGCCGACATCGGTACTGGGCGGCACCGCGAACTGGATCTGGATGCGGCCCTGGTTGTTGCCCATCGTCATGTTGCGCACGGTCTTGGTGACCAGCTCGGAGTTGGGCACGATCAACGTCGACTTGTCGCCCACCTGGATCTCGGTCGAACGCAGGCTGATGCGGCGGATGTCGCCCTCCTGGTCGCCCAGCTTCACCCAATCACCGATCTTAACCGGCCGCTCGGCCAGCAGGATCAGGCCGGAGACGAAGTTCTGGGTGATCACCTGCAGGCCGAAACCAATACCCACCGACAGCGCGCTGACCAGCAACGCGAGCTTGCTCAGCTGCAGGCCCATGGCCGACAGCGCCCAGATCACCGCGATGATGATGCCCACGTAACGGGCAACGGTACTCACCGAATTGCGTGCGCCCAGGTCCAGCTCGGTCTTGGGCAGGTAGGTGTCGGTCAGCCAGCGCTGGACCAGCTGGGTGATGGCCAGGCCGGCCAGCAGCACCAGCACCGCCAGCACGATCCGCACCGGCTCCAGTTTCGTGCCACCGACATCGAATCCCGAGGTGAACAGCGAAAAGAAGCGCTCGACCACCGCACCGATGTTGCCGAACGGCGCCACCAGCGCCAGCAGTGCCAGCAGCACCACGATCGTGCGCAGCGCGGCCGACAGCAGCACGCCGGCCTGTTCCAGCCGCGACACGCTCAGGCCGGTGCTGAGCAGGATGGTCTGGCCGACCTTGCTGTCGGCGTTGAGCATCCAGGTGCTCAGGTCATCGACGAACTTGAACAGCAGGGTCGCGGCCAGCACCACGATGCTGCCGCCGATCAGCTGCTGGTTCACGAACTTGGCAAGATTCAGGTAGCCCAGCAGGGTCGCGACGATGGCCGCCACCACCGCGATGTTGCCCGCCACCCGCGCCAGTACCAGCCAGCTGCTGCGCCGCACCGGCGTACTTGCCCCGAGGCCGTCGGCCTGCGCCTCCAGCTTGGCTTCGGCCTCGGCGGTCTGCCGGCGGTGCAGGCGCGCCAGGGTCACCAGCATGGCCATGATCAGGCCGAGGTAGGTCAGGGCAATCAGGCCGTCCAGCGCAACGGTGGTGACGTCGCTGGTGCGCGTGGCCTGATCGAGCGCGACCAGCACCGTACTCAGCCAGGCCAGCGCCGCCGCGCCCCAGGCGTACTTGCGCAGCTTCAACGCGGCGGTGTCATCCAGGTTCAACAGCCGCCATGACGGGCGCTTGGGCACCAGCATGCAGGCACTGAGCGCGGCAATGAAGGCCGCGCGGAAGGTGGCGGTCTCCAGGCCGTCCGCCACCACCTGCAACCGTGGCGCGATCGCATCGATGGCATCCAGTGCCGCCATCAGCACCACTACGGCATAACCCGGCAGCAGCGTGCCCACCAGCAACAGCCACATGGCCAGGCCGGAGCGGCGCAGGCGGCCGTCAGGGGCGCGCTCGGACGCGGCAAACCGCCGCCCCAGCGCGCGCAGCCACAGCCGCAGCGGGAACATCATCACCAGCGCAGCCAGCAGGCCCAGCAGCGGAGTGCCCCATCCATGGCTGCGGATGCCGGCGGCCAGCGCATCGCGTCCCTGCTGGGCCAACGGCGCAACGCGGGCGATATCGATCGGCAGGCGCTCTGCCACCTTGCTCCACAACGCCGGCGACAGCGGCGAGGCGACCTTCTGGCCCAGCTCTTCAGTACGTTGCGCGGTGCGCTGCTGCTCGATATCGGTGGCCAACTGCTGCGCGCGCACGGCCGTGGCCTTGGCCTGCACCACCGAAGCGGCCAGGCCGTCGCGTTGCTTGGTGAGGGTGCGCCGTTGCGCCGCCAGCTCCGGCGGCTCAGTGGCCCCCTCGGCCGGCGTGCCCAGCTGCACCAACTGCTCGTTGAGGCGGTCCAGCTGTGGCTGCAGTGCCTTTTCCAGCGCCTCGGCGTCGCGCCGTGCCTGCGAGGCATTCTCGGACAGCATCGCCAGTGTCTCGGTGGCTTCCGCATCGCCACGCTTGCGCTCGACGTCCTTCAGGCTCGCATCGATGTCCGCCAGCTGCTGCTTCGGCGTAGGGTCCTCATCCTGCGCCAGTACGGGTGCGGACAGCAGGAAGGCAGTGCACAGCAGCAGGACCCACCAGGGCCCCCGTGCACGGATCGATCGCAGGAAGAAAGACACGCCAGACACACCGGTTCGCGCGGACCACCGCGCCTGCGCGCGACTATACGGCAGAGGCGGTAAAGGGCGGATGCGCGGCAGCAGCGGCCTCGGGCCGCTCGACCGCCCCATCGGCAGTCCTCAGTACTTCAGGCGCAGCTCTTCCACCGTCGGCTGTTGCAGCGCATACCAGTCCTGGAACTCCTCCTCGGTGATCTCATCGGGCGCATACACCGCCACCGGATGCCAGTCATGGTCGGTCGGCAGTGGCTGGCGCGGGCCGGCACGCAGGCTGTAGCTGACGCCCTCGTAGTCGACCAGGTCATCGACCTGCGGCCACTGTTCGCGCGCGAACGCGGATTCACTCTTCAACAGGATCACCTGGTACATCGGCACCTCCACCTCGGTTGGATCAGGGAAACACGGCGCTGGCGGCAGGATACCGCCGCGCCGGTGACAACGTGCACGCCGCCGGGGCGACGCAACGTTCTGGACGTGGCCATCGCCCCGGCTTCACCCGCCCATGGCAGGGCCATCGGCATCGTGGAGGCCCACCCCCGCCCCGACTGCCGATGACCGACCACCCGCCGCTGAAGACCGTCGCCGACCTCAAGCTGCCGCGCTACCTGGGCACCTGGTACGAGATCGCACGCCTGCCGATGCGCCACGAGCCGGAAGGCTGCACCGACGTATCGGCGCACTACACCCTGCTCGACAACGGCAATGTCGGCGTCACCAACCGCTGCCGCATGGATGGCGAGATCGAAGAAGCTACCGGCGAGGCCTGTGCCGTCGACAACGACAGCGCGCGGCTGGAGGTCAGCTTCCTGCCCAAGGGCCTGCGCTGGCTGCCGTTCGCCAAGGGCGACTACTGGGTGATCCAGGTCGCCCCGGACTACAGCGTGTCGCTGGTCGGCAGCCCGGACCGCAAGTACCTGTGGCTGCTGGCGCGCGAGCCGCGCCTGGATGCGACCGTGCAGGACCATTATCTGGCCGCAGCGCGCCTGCAGGGCTTCGATCTGTCCGAACTGATCCAGACCCCGCACACCGGCCACCCCACCGCCTGAGCACCTGTCGCATGGACCTGAAAAGTGGCTACCCCTGGTGGGCGGTGCGCAACGGGCTGCTGCAGGCCTTTCCCCCGCTGGAGCAGGATCTGCGCTGCGACGTGCTGGTGGTCGGTGGCGGCATCACCGGTGCGCTGATCGCCGACGCGCTGTCCCACCATGGCCACGAGGTGGCCGTGATCGAGCAGCGCGACGTCGGCTGGGGCAGCACGGCCGCAAGCACCGCGCTGCTGCAGTACGAGATCGACACCCACCTGCTGGAACTGGCCCAGCGCTATGGCAAGGACGCTGCCGCCCTGGCCTACCTGGCCTGTGCCGATGCAATCCCGGCACTGGGTGAAGTGGCGCGTGGGCTGAAGGACGTGGATTTCCGGCAGATGGACAGCCTGTACCTGGCCAGCCGGCGGCGGGACGTGCCGCGCCTGATGGCCGAGGGTGCTGCGCGCCGTGATATCGGACTGGACGCCCGCTGGCTGGACCGGGAGGCGCTGCGCGAACGCTTCGACGTGGATGCGGGCGGCGCCCTGCTGACCCGCCAGGCGGCCCGGGTCGACCCCTACCGCCTCACCTACGGCCTGCTCCAGCGGCTGCGTCGCCGCGGTGGCCACGTGCACGACCGCACCGTGCTGCATACGCTCAAGCCCAGCGCTCAGGGCGTAACCGCGATGACCGAGGCCGGCGCCACGGTCCGTGCCCGCCACGTGGTCCTGGCCATGGGCTACGCCAACCAGCGCTGGCTGGAACAGCGGGTCGCGCGCAACCGCAGCAGCTATGCCTTCATCACCGATCCGATCGATGCGGACGTACTGGGCCGGCTGCAGCGCACGATGGTGTGGGAGAGCGCACGCCCGTACCTGTACCTGCGCGTCACCGGTGACCGCCGCCTGCTGGTGGGTGGCCTGGACGACGCCATCGATATCCCGGCGCGGCGCGACCGGCGCGTGCAGCGCAAGGCCGACAAGCTGATGGATCAGCTCCTGCACTGGTTCCCGCGGCTGGACCCGGTGCCCGCCTTTTCCTGGGCCGGCACCTTCGCCGAAACCGCCGACGGCCTGCCCTTCTTCGGCCCGCACGCGCAGTGGGGGCCGCGGGTCCATTTCGCCATGGCCTACGGCGGCAACGGCATCACTTATTCGATGATCGGCGCCCAGCTGCTGCGGGCCCGGATCGAGCGGCGCAGGCATGCGCTGGAAAGGCTGTTCGGGTTCGGGCGGTTGTGACCTGCAGCCGGCCGCGGCCGGCTCTACCCCAATCCGGCGCCGACAGGCATCATTCAAGCAACCCCTGCTAGCGTCGGCCTGTACCGCCGCGTGTTGCGTGGCCACCTGTCCGCTGGAGCGCCGTCATGATCCGCCCCCTGACCCTGCTGCTGTGCCTGGCCCTGCCGGGAACCGTGCTGGCCCAGTCCGCCGCTGGCGCCACTGCGCCGCAGGCCGCTGGCCTGGACCTGACGCTGCCGCAGGCGCCGATGCGCTACCTCAACGACCCGGCCCTGCAGCAGGACCCGCCCGGCACCTATTACGGTGACAAGAGCGGGCCGCGCGTGCACGACGATGCGAAGATCTCCGACGTGACCGACGACAAGGTCAAGGTGTCCGGCAGCTTCACCACCGGCATCGGCTATTCGAAGAACGGTGGCAACAGCCACTACAACGCGGCCACGCTGAACCTGAGCAAGAACTACACGACCGATGAGGGCAAGACCCATGGGGTCAACCTCAACATCCACGTGAGTGAGGGCAAGGGCCCGGGCTTCTTCGGCCCGTATGGCGGCTACTACGGCCGCGGGCCGGGCTGGGATTACCCGCCGCCGTACGGCTGGTAAGCCCCGCGCCAGGCCTGGGCCGACCAAGGTCGGCTGCTACCGCTGTGTACGCTTGGTAGGTGTCGACCTTGCATGTGCCGTGCCGGCCTGCGGCCGGCACCTTCCCGCGCGCGAATCAATCCAGCCAGCCATCGCGCTCGCTGTGCAGGATGCGGCCGTCGTAGCCGCTCAGGCGCACTTCCACCTTCTGGTTGCGGGCATTGCGGGCTTCCAGCGACCAGGTCGCCCCGTCGCGCTCCAGCGAATGGATCTCGCGCAGGCCATGCGCCTGTGCGCGTGCCAGTACCTGCTCGGTGGTCAGCAGCGTGCGGCCGCTGTGCTCATCGAAGATCTCGCCGGTCTTCGGGTCCACGTAGACCTCGCTGAAGCGGCCATCGGCACGGCTCACGTCGGCCTCCCACAGGCCGTCATCGCGTTCGATCTCGTGGATCTGGGTGTAGCCGGCCTTGCGCAGGGTCTGTTCGACCTGGGCCATGCCCAGCGGTGCGGCCTGTGCGGCCGGTGCAAGGGCCAGCAGGGCAACGGTGGCGAGGGTGAGCGACTTCAGCATGGGGGTTCTCCTGTTCGTGTTCGTGGCCGGACCATCCCGGCAACGCCACGATGCATGCCACGGCTAACAGCGCCTTAGCCGTGGCTGTTAGCCGGCTGTTAGTCATCCGCGCCAGACTCGTGCCTGTACCCCTCTTTCCTTACGTACCCGCATGCTCGCCACCCTGCCCCTGCTGCTGGCCCTGGCCAACGCCCCGACCGCCGCCGCGCCCGTGCAGGACCCGGCGCAGCAGGTCGCGCGCCGCGCCGTGCAGCAGGGCCGCTACGTGCCGCTGGAAAGCGTGGTGCGCGATGCGCTCAAGCGCTACCCGGGCCAGCTGCTGGAAGTGGAGCTGGACGACGGCGTCTACGAAGTGGAGATCCTGCGCGGCGACGGCGTGGTGGTGGAGCTGGACTATGATGCGCGCAGCGGAAAGCTGCTGAAGACGGAGCTCGACGACTGATGCGCATCCTGTTGGCCGAAGACGATGTCGCACTGGCACAACGATTGGTACCGCTGCTGGAGCAGGCTGGTTATGTGGTGGAGGTGGTTGCCGATGGTCGCCACGCCGAGGAGATCGGCCAGATCGAAGACCTGCAGGCGGCCATCGTCGACCTCGGCCTGCCCGGGCTGGACGGACTGAGCGTGATCGAGCGCTGGCGCGGCAATGGCCGCAGCTTTCCGGTGCTGGTACTGACCGCGCGCGGGCGCTGGCACGACAAACTGGCCGGCTTCGACGCCGGTGCCGACGATTACCTCACCAAGCCATTCCAGGCCGACGAACTGGTGCTGCGCCTGCGCGCCCTGATCCGCCGCAGCCATGGCCACGCCAGCCCGCGCCTGCACTGCGGCCCGCTGCAGCTGGACGTCAATGCCGGCCGCTTTGAACTGGATGGGCAGGCGCTGCCCCTCAGCCCGCAGGAGTTCCGCCTGCTCAGCTATTTCATCCACCACAGCGGGCAGGTGATCGGCCGCGACCGCTTGGGCGAACAGGTGTTCGACGGCGGCCATGACCCGGACTCCAACGCACTGGACGTGCTGCTCGGACGGGTCCGCCGCAAGCTCGGCACCGACCTGATCCAGACCGTGCGCGGCCAGGGCTGGCGGCTGGCTGCGCCATGAAGCGGCAACCGTCGCTGCGACGGCGCCTGCTGCTGGCCGGCGGCGTCGGCCTGCTGCTGGTCTCGCTGCTGGCCAGCGCGCTGCTGGGCGAGCTGTTCAAGCGCAGCGCGCGCGACCGCCTCGACCACGAACTGCAGCAGGACATGCTGACCCTGCTGGCACAGGCCGAAGTGGATGCGGACGGGCAGCTGCGCCTGCGCCAGGAACCCAATGACGCACGCTTCCAGCGCGTGTTCTCCGGTGCCTACTGGCAGATCGCCGGTGCCGATGGCCGCGTGCTGCTGCAGTCACGCTCGCTGTGGGATGAAAGCCTACCGACGCCGGCTGCCGGCCCGGCCACGCGCAACCTGCCCGGACCGTTGCAGCAATCCCTGCGCGCACGCGTGCAGCAGGTGCGCCTGCCACGCGCCAGCGAACCGTTCGTAGCCGTGGTCGCCACCGATCGCAGCGCGCTGGATGCCGATGTCGCCGCGTTCCGCAAGCGCACCGCCATCGCCCTGGGCCTGCTGGTCGCGGCGTGGCTGGCGGTGCTGGGCAGCCAGGTGCGCTTCGGCCTGCGCCCGCTGCATCGCCTCGGTGCGCAGCTGGAACAGGTACGGCGCGGCGATGCGCAGCGCATCGATACGCAGGGACTGGGCGCGGAGGTCGCACCGCTGGGTGAAGAACTCAACGCGCTGCTGGACCACCAGCAGCGCATGGTCGCGCGTGCGCGCACCAGTGCACAGGATCTGGCGCATGCGCTGAAGACACCACTGAGCGTATTGGCCACCGAGGCCGACGGCGACGGTACGCACTGGCGCGCCACCGTGCGCGAGCAGAGCGCACGCATGCAGGCCAGCATCGACCGTTACCTGGCTGCAGGACTGGCCGCCGACCATCGCCAGCGCACCGACGTGGCCGCTGTCGCGCAGGCGCTGTGCCAATTGATGGCACGCGTGCATGGCGAGCGCAGCATTGCGTTCACGGCGGAAGGCATCGATCCGGCGCTGCAGTTCGCCGGCGCCAGTGCGGATCTGGAAGAGATGCTGGGCAACCTGCTGGACAATGCCGGGCGCTGGGCGCGGCAGCAGGTCACTGTCGAAGCGGAAACCAGCGAAGGGCAGCTACGCATCGAAGTGCGCGACGACGGTCCCGGCCTGGCTGCGGACGCCCTGGAACAGGTCACCCAGCGCGGCGTGCGGCTGGATGAGCGCGAGAGCAGCAGTGGATTGGGGTTGGCGATCGTAGGGGACATCGCCGCCAGTTACGGCGGGCGCCTGGCGCTGGAGAATGCACAGCCGGGCCTGCGTGCAACGCTGTGGTTGCCCGTGGCGTGACGCAGCCAACCCAACGATGGGTAGAGCCGGCCGCTGGCCGGCAACCACGTGATTACCGGGGACACCCTGCGAAAGCCGGCCAGCGGCCGGCTCTACCAAGCGGCAATCCGGCCGGTCGCCGTACGCCCCGTAGGCGTCGACAGTGGCCAACCTCACGATGGGTAGTGCCGGCCGCTGGCCGGCAACCACGTGGTCACCGGGAACGCCCAGCGGAAGCCGGCCAGCGGCCGGCTCTACCAAGCGCCAATCCGGCCGGTCGCCGTGCACCCGGCAGGTGTCGACATTGGCCAACCCAACGGTGGGTAGTGCCGGCCGCTGGCCGGCAAACACGTGATCACCGGGAACACCCTGCGGAAGCCGGCCAGCGGCCGGCTCTACCAAGCGCCAATCCGACCGGTCGCCGTGCATCCGGTAGGTGTCGACATTGGCCAACCCAACGATGGGTAGTGCCGGCCGCTGGCCGGCAACCACGTGATCACACGGAACGCCCAGCGGAAGCCGGCCAGCGGCCGGCTCTACCAAGCGGCAATCCTACCGGTCGCCGTACACCCGGTAGGCGTCGACCTTGGCCAACCTCACGATGGGTAGTGCCGGCCGCTGGCCGGCAACCACGTGGTCACCCGGAACGCCCTGCGGAAGCCGGCCAGCGGCCAGCTCTACCAAGCCCCAATCCGACCGGTCGCCGTACACCCGGTAGGTGTCGACATTGGCCAACCTCACGATGGGTAGTGCCGGCCGCTGGCCGGCAAACACGTGGTCGCCGGGAACGCCCTGCGGAAGCCGGCCAGCGGCCGGCTCTACCAGGCGCCAATCCTACCGGTCGCCGTACACCCGGTAGGTGTCGACATTGGCCAACCTAACGGTGGGGTAGTGCCGGCCGCTGGCCGGCAACCACGTGATCATCGGGAACACCCAGCGGAAGCCGGCCAGCGGCCGGCTCTACCAAGCGGCAATCCGACCGGTCGCCGTACACCAAGCATCAACGGTGATGCATCCACCAGCAATCAATCGCGTCCAACACGATGTGGATGATCAAACCGATGCCGAACAACCGCGTTTTCTTCGGCACGCATAGCCCGGCATAGACCGCAATCGCCGGTGCAGTGTGCAGCGGATGGAAACCGATGCTGCAACGGTTGGGCGCGTAGATCGGATCGGCCAGCAGGTGGTCCAGATCGATGATCCAGCCCAGCAACATCAGCAGCCACGCCGAGGCAAAGCGCTTGCGCCAGAACAGCCATGCCAGCAACGCTGGCACGGCGGCATGCAGGAACAGGTGGAAGATCGCGCGCGCGCTCATCGGGGCCGGTAGCGCCGGGCCTATGCCCGGCGTTCCCGTTTACCTCACACCAGCGGTTCGTCGGACAGGTAGGTGTAACCGGTCAGGCCGGCTTCCAGCGCGTCCGACAGTTCCTGCGCGCGTTCCGGCGACAGCTGCGCCGCAGCCACGCGCTGCGCATAGGTCGCACGCAGTTCGTCCAGGCGGTAACCCACGTAATCCAGCATCACGTCGGTGGTATCGCCGCGGCGCTGCTGGGTGATGGCGTAGCCATCGGCATCGGCCAGCACTTCCACCGCGTCGGTATCGCCGAACAGGTTGTGGATGTCGCCCAGGATTTCCTGGTAGGCGCCGACCATGAAGAAGCCGATGCGGTAGCTCTCGCCCGGCTTCATCTTGTGCAGTGGCAGCGAGCTGTCCAGGCTCTCGTTCTCGACATAGGTTTCCACCATGCCGTCCGAGTCGCAGGTCATGTCGGCGATGATGCCGCGACGGTCCGGAGCTTCGTCCAAGCGCTCGATCGGTACGATCGGGAACACCTGGTCGATCGCCCACACGTCCGGAATCGATTCGAACACGCTGAAGTTGACGAAGTACTTGTCGACCAGGCGCTCGTTCAGTTCGTCCAGCACCGGGCGATGGCTCTTCTCGTCGTAGCTCAGGCGCGCACGCACGCCGTGGGCGATGGCGTAGAACAGGTCGTCGATGCGCGCACGCTGCGGCAGGTCGATCTGGCCCAGCGCGTAGCTGGCCAGGCCTTCGGCATGGAAATGCTGCGCCTCCTGGAACAGTTCCACCGCCGGGCGCACGTCCAGCTCGTCGTGGATCTCACGCAGGTGGCGGATCGCGGCCGGCTCGTCGTCGTGCTGGTCCGGCACGCGGCCTTCCTGCGCTTCTTCCACTTCCGACACATTGGCGATCAGCACCGCGTGGTGCGCGGTCATTGCGCGGCCGCACTCGGTGACGATGCGCGGCGGGGTCAGGCCGAACTCTTCGCAGGCATTGGCCAGCGGCTGCACGATGTTGCTGGCGTAGGAATGCAGGCCGTAGTTGATCGAGCAGAAGCTGCGCGAACGGGTGCCTTCGTAATCCACGCCCAGGCCGCCGCCCACATCGACGTGGGTGATCTTCGCGCCCAGGCGCGACAGCTCCACGAAGTAGCGGGTGGCTTCGCGCATGCCGTTGGCGATGTCGCGCACGTTGGAGATCTGCGAGCCCATGTGGAAGTGCAGCAGGTTCAGGCAGTCGGCGTACTCGGTATCACGCAGCGACTTCCACAGGTCCAGCAGCTGGCGCGGCGACAGGCCGAACTTGGCCTTGTCGCCACCGCTGTTCTGCCACTTGCCGGCGCCCAGCGAGGCCAGGCGCATGCGCACGCCCAGGCCCGGCTTCACGTCCAGCGCCTTGGACTCTTCCAGCACCAGCTTCAGCTCGGACGGCTTCTCGATGACGATGAAGGTCTGCAGGCCCAGCTTGCGGCCGATCAGGGCCAGGCGTATGTACTCGCGGTCCTTGTAACCGTTGCAGACGATCAGGCCACCCGGGCGCGACAGCGCCAGCACGGCCATCAGCTCGGGCTTGCTGCCCGCTTCCAGGCCAAAGCCTTCGCCGTGGTGGCTGGCCAGGGTGCCGGCCACGCCGCGGGTCTGGTTGACCTTGATCGGGTACACGGCGGTGTAGCCGCCGCTGTACTCCCAGTCCTGCTGGGCCTGGGCGAAGGCCGCCTGCAGCTTGCCCAGCCGCTGGCCGAGGATGTCCGGGAAGCGCACCAGCAGCGGCAGCTTGGCACCGGCCGCGCGCGCAGCGTCCACCACCTTGGGCAGCGATACCACCGGGCCGTCCGCCCCGGTCGGTCTCACCACCATGTGCCCGGCCTGATCCACGTCGAAGTAACCATCCGCCCAATGCGGGATCGAGTAGGTCTTGCGGGCTTGGTCGAGGGACCAATCGGTCATTTCAGTCGGCCTTGTTGGCAATAAAAGGGGGGGCATGATAACGCCTATATGCCCACAGGTTCGTTATCATGCGCGCCCGCGCCCGTGACAGGTTCCAACCTGAACGGGCCGATCCGTCCGGATGTGGCATCTGTGCCACGCGGCCCCGCCCGCCAGCCCGGCTCCACCCCTCCGAACAGGACCGTTTTCCCATGACTGACAGCAACAACTGGTACATCGAACACTTCGAGCGCACCGGCTCGGCCATCGGCTACCGCATCACCGGCAAGCTGGACGAGGTGCAGTCGCCGTTCCAGAAGATCGAAATCTTCCAGACCACCGACTGGGGCAACCTGATGACCATCGACGGGGCCATCATGCTGACCAGCAAGGACAATTTCTTCTACCACGAGATGATCAGCCACCCGGTGCTGTTCACCCACGCCGCGCCCAAGCGCGTGGTGATCATCGGTGGCGGCGACTGCGGCACCCTGCGCGAAGTGCTCAAGCACAGCGGCGTGGAGAGCGTGACCCAGTGCGATATCGACGAGCAGGTCACCGTGATGGCGCGCAAGCACTTCCCGGAACTGTGCGACTCCAACGATGACGCCCGCGCCGAGCTGCTGTTCGATGACGGCGTGGCCTACATGGCCAACTGCCCGGCCGGCAGCGTGGACGTGGTGATCGTCGATTCGACCGACCCGGTCGGCCCCGGCGAAGGCCTGTTCAACAAGGCCTTCTACGAGAGCTGCTTCAAGGCCCTGAAGGACGACGGCATCCTGGTGCAACAGTCCGAGTCGCCGCTGATGCAGCTGGAACTGATCAACGAAATGCGCACCGAAATGGGCAAGGCCGGCTTCGGTTCGTTCAAGACCCTGCCGTTCCCGCAGCCGTGCTACCCCACCGGCTGGTGGAGCGTGACCATGGCGCGCAAGGGCGACAGCAGCTTCGACTTCCGCCAGGCCGACTCGGCCGCCAAGACCTTCAACACCCTGTACTACACCGCCGCGCTGCACACCGGCGTGCTGGTGACCCCGCCGTTCGTGCAGGCGGCATTGAAGGGTTGATCCAAACAAAAACCCGCGCTGGCGACAGCGCGGGTTTTTTCATGTTCCGGTAGTGCCGGCCGCTGGCCGGCAACCGCATGTAACGATCAAAGCGCCCAGATACCGGCGATCACCGCCACCACCAGGCCCCACTTGATCAGCTGGTAGGCCACCACGCTGCGCTCGCGCAGCGCCTTGGCCTTTAGGCGCACCTTGTAGACGCTGCCAAAGGCCTTGTTGACGCCGCCGGTCGGGTCACCCGGCAGGTTCGGCGATGCACCACCGGCCAGCAGCGTGGCCGCCACCGCGCGGTTGAACAGGCCCGGCAGGCCGAAGCGCAGCGGGCGGGCGATGTCGCAGAACAGGATCACCCGGTCCTGCTGCGTCTCGTTGTGCGCATGGTGGATGTAGGTCTCGTCGAACATCATCCACTCGCCGTCGCGCCAGCTCTTCTTGATGCCGTCCACTTCGATGTAGCAGGCATCGTCGTTGGGCGTGCTCAGGCCCAGGTGCAGGCGCAGCGAGCCGGCGAACGGGTCGCGGTGCGGGCGCAGCTCGCTGCCCGGTGGCAGCTGCGCGAACATCGCCGCACGCACGTCCGGGATCGACTCGATCAGCGCCGTGGTCTTCGGGCACAGCGTCTTCGCCGACGGATGCGACGGGCCGTACCACTTCAGGTAGAAGCGCTTCCAGCCACGACGGAAGAACGAATTGAAGCCGGCATCGTTGAACGTGCTGGAGGCAGCGATCTTCTGCGCGTCGCGCAGCGCCAGCGCCTCGTCGCGGATCATCTGCCAGTTCTGGCGCAGCGGCTCCAGCTGCGGGAACTCCTTGCCCGGGTCCAGGAACGGCGTGGTCGGCACCTTCGAGAACATGTACATGACCACGTTGATCGGGGCCATGAAACTGGAATGGTCCAGCAGCTGGCGCGACCAGCGCGCGCGGACCTTGCCACGGAAGTGGATGTACAGCACGCAGGCCACGAACAGCGCTGCAATGACGATTTTGATGATCAAAGCACTTTCCTCCAGCCGCGGCCGGAACGGGAAACGGGGCGATGCACGGCCTGGCGGCCAGCACCGGTGGGGAACGCGGCAGGGGACGGGGACGTGCCGGAGGGGGGCGGCCGCCGATGTCGCGGGTTAACAGCTTATGGTCGGCAGGGCGTGCGCCGGGGTCAAGCCGGACGTGCATGGCGTTCAGCGCGCCGCCGATGAATGGGCTGGAAGTGCGCCCAACTCATTGATCCAGCGGGGCAAACCTTATAAGTGAGACAGAATTGTCCGATTCTGCGTGACGAACTGTTCCAGCCACGACCCCGACATTTCTCTGACAAATCGTGGAATAGCGAACTGGCGAGTACTAAAATTAACGAAAACTTAGTAAGTCCTTGTAACACCGGTTCGCTTGACGCATTGCGCCACCCACCGGGTCGTCCGAGACCCCGACATGTATCTTCCTGCCCTGCCCCCCTCCTCCTGCGCCGATGGCGCCACCTCCCCGCTGCTGCTCAAGCGCGGCGAGCGTTTCCTGGCCCCAGACGTCTACCGCACCTGCCTGGACGGGCGCGAGGCGGTCATCAAGGACTATTCCCGCTACCGCGGCACTCCCGTTTCGCTGATCGCGCGACTGATGGTGCGCCGTGAAGCACGCATGCTGCAGCGCCTCGGCGGCTGGAAGCATGCCCCCGCGCTGCTCGGCACCCTCGGTGGCCTGGCGCTGGGCATGGAGTTCATCCCCGGCCAGACCCTGAGCACCGCGCAGGCCGTCGGCAATGACGTGTTCGAGCAGCTGCAGCACGCGCTCAGCCGCCTGCACGCCGCCGGCATCACCCACAACGACCTGCACGGCACCAACGTGGTGGTCAGCGGTGGCGTACCGGTGCTGCTGGACTTCACCTCGGCCTGGCGCGCGCCTCGCTGGCTGCGCCGCAATCCACTGAGCCGGCAGATGCGCCGCAGCGACATGAAGAACCTGCTGAAGATCCGCCAGCGCGTGACCGGCCAGGCGCCCAGTGCCGCGCAGGCCGCACTGGTGGCCGACCCGGGCTGGGTCGCCGCGGTGCGGCAGGGCTGGAAGCGGTTCTATAAGTGGGCCAAGCGCCGGTAAGCGCTGCGTCTTTCGGGCGCGATTGATCGCGCGATGGGATGGGACAACGTCGTTGGGGCTGGACGCCCCGACGGGGATGATGCCTCGGCGGCAGCGCGCGCCCGACCAGGTAGAGTCGACTGTTAGTCGACTGCTCTTCGTTCCGAAGCCGGAAAACCCCGCGCTACGCGCGCAAGTCGACTAACAGTCGACTCTACCTCGTCGCATTCCGGCATCCCTGTCGTGTGCCGGCAGACCGTGGCGCGCTTACAACGCGTCCGCGTCCAACTCGCCGGTACGGATGCGCACCACGCTGCCCAGGTCGTACACGAACACCTTGCCGTCACCAATCTTGCCGGTGCCGGCGGCCTTCACGATGGCCTCAACCACCGCCTCAACCTGGTCATCGGTCACCGCCACTTCCAGCTTCACCTTCGGCAGGAAATCGACCACATACTCCGCGCCACGGTACAGCTCGGTATGGCCCTTCTGGCGACCAAAGCCCTTCACTTCCGTCACCGTGATCCCGGTAACCCCACGCTCGGCCAGCGCTTCGCGCACGTCGTCGAGCTTGAACGGCTTGATCACCGCCATGACCATCTTCATCATCTATCTCCTGTCTTCCGGCGTGGAGGATAGCGCCTGAACGCGGCCCGTGCGAAGCCGCTGCCGCCTGTCCGGGCAGTGGGTGCCGGCAGTATCCTTGTGCCCGACTGGCCTGCCCGCGCCGGATGCACGGGCCCACCCCCACGGAGCACCCCATGATCGACCTGAATCAAATCGATGACCTCGCCCGTCGCCTCAGCGACCTGGTGCCCCCGGGCCTGCGCGAATCGCGCGAGGAACTGCAGGCCACCTTCAAGAGCGCGCTGCAGGCCGGCCTGGCCAAGCTGGACCTGGTCACCCGCGAGGAGTTCGAAGTGCAGCGCGCCGTGTTGCTGAAGACCCGCCAAAAGCTGGATGCGCTGGAAACGGCCGTGCGCGAGCTGGAAGGGCGCGGCGCCGCAGAATGAAAAAAGGAGGCGCACCGCGCCTCCCGTTTACAGATTATTTCCCGGATGGGGCCTTGCAGCAAGGCCCACCGGACGCCCTAGACTCGCCGGCCTGTCGATCCGGCAGGACACGCAGGGGCAGTGCCGATGGCGCAGGACACCGATTGGACACCCGTTTCGCATGACACCTGCGACCAGGTCGCCGGGCCGTTCTATCACGGCACCCGCGCTGATCTGGCGGTGGGCGAGCTGCTGAGCGCGGGCTTCCGCTCCAACTATCGCGACAGCGTGGTGATGAACCACGTCTACTTCACCACGATTGCCAAGGGCGCCGGGCTGGCTGCGGAGATGGCACGGGGTGAAGGGCGACCGCGCGTGTATGTGGTGGAGCCGACCGGGCCGTTTGAGGACGACCCGAACGTGACCAACAAGAAGTTTCCCGGCAACCCGACGCGGTCGTATCGGAGTGCGCAGCCGTTGCGGGTGGTTGGGGAGATTGTGGAGTGGGAGCTCTACGACGCGGAGTTCGTTCGGCAGTTGAAGGCGTTTGTTGCTTCGGGGAGTGGGGAGATCATCAATTGATGACCTACTGGCGTTGGGCGTCCCGCACCTCTTCATCGGCTTCATAGATGTCCAGCCCGAGCTCAATGCCGCGCTCACCCAAGGCGAGCAGCGCGCGAGGCGAAAGCGAGACACCACCGTTGCTGCTGCCCATGAAAAGACCGCAGAACAGATCAGGTCGGAAGCGTGCCAGAGACTGCCATACGGCGAGATCGCCGGTGAGCTGATCGAGGATTTCGAAGATCTGAGCGTCCAGATCTTCAGGCTCACGACGCTCCGCATCAAGTTGCCAGCTGCCAGTCCTGGCGATACGCACGGTGCCTGATGGGTTGCCTCTGAATTCCTGGCCCTTGTGATGCGATGCGGTTGGGGTCGCCCCGAGCAAGGCACTGATCTCTTCGGGCAGGAGGTCGTCTCCGAAGAATCGGAGGGTTACCAGGGAATGATCGAATGCTGCCATGCGAATCCAGTTGTGCTTTTCGGAATGTATTCCAGTGCGTAGGCCTCGTTGATGTCAAATTCCAGCCGGAACCGGACGAAAGCAGCTTGAGAATAGGCCGAACCGGGGTAATCGGCTTGGGCTCAAACGGAGAGCTGGCCGGTCTCTACTTGAACATTTCCAACAAGTCCCTGTCTTCATGCCGCTGCTCCCACGTGGAGAGAAAGCAGAAGCTCACCCCACTACGCATGGCAACCGTCTGGAACCCCGCGAGCTCTTCCTTCGTGATCGGATACTCGACCGGATCAAAGTGCAGGAGCGCCCACGGCTTGAGGAGTGAGAACCCGGACGCGAGTTCCGAGAAGAGTTCCTTCAGCTTAGGTCGGATGGTGGAGAAGTCCCTGACCGGCCCCGCACGATTGCCAAGGGCGTGGCACTGGCGACGAATGGTTCTGTCACCACCAACCAAGCGAGCGATGAAGTGATCCTGATGCACTTGAACGTAGAACAATTGCCGGCGAAACATCTTCATTCCCCGCATCGTCCCCCAAAAGCCCAGCCGTGCAAATCATCAAGCCCCATCCGGAAGCCGGACCTGCGCCGCGCATTCTGCGGCAACGGCCCCAAGCGCTGCGCCCTTCATCCGTGAAAGTGCTGCAAGCGTACGTCGTTCATACGCCTCCGCGACTCCCGGATCTGGCTCGATGAACGGCGATGTGCAGATATCTTCGACCTTGAATCCCCGTGCGATCAATGCCAAGACCCGCTCAGGCGCTTTGGGCAATGCACGGGCTACCGCGTAATTGATGGATAGCGAGGCGCCCGCATCTGAAAACGGCTTTAGCGCAGCCGCAACCTCAAGCCATGCAGGATCGCCTGACTCGATGCCAGCGGTGACCTGCCCAAACTCTCGCTCGTGCTGCCACAGATCCCAAAGCACCTTGCGCCCCCCTTCGTTGGCAACGCGATTGAGCACGGCCTGTGCGGAAGGGCGATCCGCCGCGACTGCAGTTGGGCTGGCAATCGCAAGCACGAGTAGGAGCACTGTCATGTTTCTCATGGGACCTGACTCCCTGATGGATGGACCCTTGGATCCGGTCATACGCCCTGCCCACAAAGCACCATGTGGCGTACTTTCCCCTGATACAGCGCGATCCTAGGGTGGCTGGGTTCGGCCATCAAGCCGGCGCATGGCCAGATCCAAGCATAGGATCAGAAGCCCCGCGAAATCCACGTCGCTGGCCGGCCACTGATCCACAGGAATTGCCATGCGTGATCCGATGTCCGCTCCCGGCCAGAAACGGTCGTTCAACGTCAGAATTATGCCGCGCCGCGAAGCGGCGTCGGCTTGAGCGCATTGCTAGGGCGCCCCCACCAGCCCCAGAAACGTTTCCATCCAGGCTTTTTCGGCGGCGCCCGGGTTGTACGCATAGGCGACCTGCTCGTCAGAGGGCGCCGGAACTTCTTCCCAATAGCGTGGTGTTGCAACCGTATCCAAGAACGCCAGCTCACATGTCACGTAGCACATCCACACTGCGCTAGTTATGAACTGCATGTTTAGATCCAAAGGCTCGTAGCCTTTTTCGTACGCACGGATCGCAGTGAACTGTTTGTGCAACCTTCCAACGTGAGTGAACTCATTGCTTAGCAGGCCGTACATTCTTCCGAATGGAGGAAACACCTTCTTGGCGCTGGCAATCGCTCGCGTGGACTCGAACGCATGCTCTCTATGCGCCTTCAAGTCGTCTTGGAACTGGATCAGATGAAGCACAACCGCCAAAGACTCTATCGATGAGCGGATGACTGGGCCCGGTTGTAAGACGAAGCCGCCCCGCAGGAGGTACGCCGCAGCGGCGATGGAGTTCAGAGCGTTCGATAGAAGCTCGGCACACGCAACTCTCAGATCATCTTTCTCTTGCGAAGCTCTGATCATCCCCGAGGTGAGCAGTCCGAAACAGTGGGCGAACTGCTTGCTAATTGCCCGCATGTTGTCGTGATGCAGGGCATCAAACGACGCGGCGATCATCTCGGCATCCCGGGTAATTTGATTGATTAGCACGGTATTTCGAACTTCAATAAGCCGGCTGCTCACCGGATCGAAAATAACGGCACAGGTTTCAGGATGGTGAGAAGTCATTTGTGTGCCTAACGCTTGAATTGAGCGACGACGGAGCCGTCCGCCTTTAACGAGATGCTAGACGACGCCCCCGAAATTACAAGCGCCCCGAAGGACGCTTTAGTGTATTCAATCGGGTCAAAGTGCAGAATCGCCCATGGCTTTTCAAGTGAAAACCCGGGCGTGATTTCCGAGAAGATATCCTTCAGTTGAGGCCGGAAAACGGAGAAGTCCTTGATCGGACCCGCGCGATTGCCAGGAGCATGACACTGGCGACAGATGGCTCTGTCTCCACCCACCACGCGCGCAATGAAGTGATCCTGGTGCACTTGAACGTAGATCAGCTGACGGCGAAAAATCCTCATCCCTTCTCAACCCCACACGCTCAATGGTCGTCCATGTGCCTGCACGCCTACCGATCAATACGTCGGCCGCGCCTTCAGCGCGCTTGAACCCCTGCGCACCAGATACAACGCAACCAGGAACGGCCACAGCGAGTTGATCGACGAGAACAGGCGCTGCGTCAGCCCCCTGAACCCCTCCGGGTCCGCTCCCACCACGTTCAACCAGAGATAGACGATGCTCGCGACGCTCACCGCAGCAGTCACGGAGTACGCCCTTCGGTTGGCAGACCATGCGCTCAATTCGATGTTCGACATCGCCGGTGCAATGATGTTTGCGATACCGATGGTGTAGAAGCCGTGCATCGGATGGCCCATGGGCCAGAGCCCGTTGGTCAGCATGGAAATGCCAAAGACCAACCAGCAGATTGCACCTACTGCAATCCGGCGGCCGGACTCCCTCCATACCCGATGGAGAACGCCACGAAGCCTACGCCAGAGCCGATGGCGGCGATCCTGGCGCAGATGCTTGCGAGCGTCGGCGCCTGCAGCAGCTCGCTGGCGTGCTGTGCGAGCGCGTTGTAGCCCGGCGCGAACACGGCGGCAACGCTGGTCCAGAACAGGAACCACGGAAGCGGGACCAGACCCGCGCAGAGAAGCAGTCGGCTGCGGCGTGACACGTGCAGTGGTCCTTGTTTGGCCTGCGCCAGTGGGTGGAATCCAATCGAACACTGCAGAACCTTCCTACTGCGGGCAGGACGATCTTGATTGACTACAGCAGTAGTCAGATTGCGCGTGGCGCTCGATAGGTTCAATAGGCAAGAAGTCATCTAAACCAACTAGCGGGTGTCGCAGCGGTTCGGTTGCATGGGCGATCACACATGTCCGATGGGCGAGTACTGTCGCATTTGCCGCGCCTTGCATCTCCGGCGGAAGGTTCTGACGACTCCGTTCCAGAAGTGCCGTTCCGCTTGGCACGCCAAGGCTCTCGCCGCTTCCGGTGCTATGCGACAATGCCAAAAGCGTCTCGGGTTTTGGCGGCATTGCCCCTACCCGTTGGCATTCCGAACAACAGCAGGTAATCGTTACTGCGCCACCGTGCATCGGTGGTCGGGACTCGAAAGCCCGTTTTGTTGGGAAGTAGTTTGCGCTTGCCAGCCGGCACCACCGCGCGTGGTGCCGGCTGGCAATCCGTCTGCCGGCTATGGCGGGCGGGGCGTGGGGGTCTTGTACCCGCCGGTTCCCAACATCCGGTTTTCGAGCCACGCTCTGCCCGCCACCTTTATCGGTGGCGGCTTCTGCCTGCATGCACGGAGCCTGCCATGACCACGCCGCACTCCCCTCCCCCGCGCCCGATCCAGCAAGCGCCCTCGGCCGCTGCGGCCCTGGCCCCCAACAGCCTCATCGCCATCCTGCACGCCATCGGCGCGGGCGCTGCGGCCGACGGCCAGCCCTGGCCCGAGCGGCACCATCTACGCAGCCGGCAGATGGCGTTGTCCGACGCCGACTGCGCGCTCACCGGCCAGCGCATCGTGCAGGAGATCCTGCTGGCGGCCGAGCGCACGCGCCAGAACGGCGAGCCCGAGCAGTACGTGGGCGATCGGGTGATGGAGGGGCTGGTGATGGCCGATATGGCACTCACGGCGTTCATCCACGAACGGATGCGCCCCAAGGACTGAGCGCGCTTATGGCGCTGACTTTTCTGCCTGTGTGCGGGGTGACGAATGAAGAAGCACGGCCTTGCCGCTGCAGCGGCGTGCATCGCGGTGATCGGCGCGATGTGGGTGAAGTGGCCCGAGCCCGCGGGCGATCAGGTGTGGGCCTACCAGAAGCTGCGGCCGGCCGATTACCGCCTGCTGCACAGTGATGCGCTCGGCTTCGTGACCGCGAAGGCCCACGAGGGCTTTGAACTGCAAGCGCGCCATGCCGGGGCGACGTCCTTCGAGATCCGCTGCAAGGGCGTGCTGGTGATGGAGGTGGAGAACGCGCCGTCGCGTGTGTTGATCCGCATGCCTGCCGATGCCCGCTGGCGGGCACCGGATATCGAACGGCTGCGCATCAGCTTCGAGCGTTGGCTGGATCTGCACCAGAGCCAGGGGCGAATACTGGTGGAGAGTGCGGGGCCTTCGTGGGTTGAGGCGCGGTTTGGGCGCTTCAATGCGCTGGTGCTTGATGAGCAGCGGTGTCTGTCTGGGGGGCTGGGCCGCCATTGACCGCCCCTCCCTAATCGGCCCATTCGCAACAAATGTCTGGAGGAAGCGGCGCCTCCTGAGACTTACCCGCGCCAAAGGCGATGGTCCTGCCATCCAGTCGCAGCCCCGATGCTTCTCGTTCGGACTTCGGTCGTCAGGCCAGCCGAGAGGTGGGTATCGACACGTTCACGCCAATCCCTGAAATCAGCGGTCGTCGCTTCCAAAAGTCGGCGAAGCAGGAGCAACAGAAAGAAGCAACGATTCGGTGCGTATGGCGCCTCGCGCTCAGACCATCCTGCCGACCGTGGGCGAACTGCCGAAACACCGAGCTCCTTGTTCCATAACCTACTGTGGTGTGCAACGACGTTTCGCGCCACGCTGGTGACATGCAGCCAGTTTGCGAAGACTGGCGCGGCCAGCAGCATCTCCCCCGCAACAGCCTTCTGTTCTCTGGAGCGCAGCGCTTTGTAGAAACGAGAAAGCGAGCCGAGCGACATGACTTCTGTCGCCATCCAGATCGGTACTCTGGGGAATGCGGGTGAGGCGTACTTGTCCTTGTAGTGCCGAATAAACGCCTCCTTGGAGCGCGTCACTTCACTTTCGACGCCGCCGAGCCAATCCGCATACTCTTGTCCGGTGAATGCCAGATTGCGCGGCTCCAAATGGCCGAAGGCGCCATAGGCATGGGCAAAGTGGTACGTGAGCACGGTCCGCGTTGCGACCTCGATATGGCCAACGGCCTCCATTACCAGGTCTCGAAGGGCCCTATCGAATTCATAGAGACTGACCGCTTCTTCGAATGTCGCTTGAGCTCGGAAGCTGTCGCTACCGGACACACGCTGTGTGTAGAGATAGCCCATGAGGCGGTAGTAGCCAACACGCTGCAGATAGCGATTGGCGTTGGCGACGTCGCCGATGGCAAGCCCGCGCTGCTGGAGGAGATCCAACTGCTCCTGAATCGACAGGGGTGGTTTACGGTAGTGAGTCATCCTGACTCCAATCAGCGGACAAAAAAAACCCGCCAATTTGAGCATGTCGCGAACTAGCGCGTCAGAGGCTTGGCGGGTGTGTTGGGTGAATTTTAGCGCCCCTTTTGCTTACCTTCAAGATAATGTGTGTAGTTCCGTGAAATGTAAATACCTGTACGAAAAGCACTTCATAGGGAATTGTCTAGGATTTCCGCAGTCTCGCGGGCGCAGATCCAGTGAGGTGAAAGGCCGGCCCGGGCGAGCCGCAACGCCTATTCCTCGGCGTTGCTCCACTTGATGCCGGTCGAATTCCGTCACTCAATTGCAGAGACCAGCCGCCCGGGAGCTAGAAGCCAAACTTCAACGGATCAATTGACTGCCAGAATCCTCCTAGTCCATTCACCAGCAACTTCCGATAGCCCTCGAAGAGCACCTGCCGCATCATCAAGCGCCCCTCCGCAGGAAACCACACATGAGCTTGGCGCTGGTCCACAGCCGTGCCCGCGCCGGGGTCGATGCCCCACTGGTGCGGGTGGAAGTGCACCTCTCTGGCGGCCTGCCTGCCACCCAAATTGTCGGCCTGGCCGAGACCAGCGTGCGCGAGTCCCGCGAGCGCGTGCGTGCCGCCCTGCTCTGCGCGCGCTTCGACTTTCCGCAGCGGCGCATCACCTTGAACCTCGCGCCCGCCGACTTGCCCAAGGAAGGCGGGCGTTACGACCTGGCCATCGCGCTGGGCATTCTGGCGGCCAGCGGCCAGGTCGATCCGCAATCGCTGCTGCAGTACGAGTTCCTGGGTGAGCTTGGACTGACCGGCGAGCTGCGGCCGGTGGCCGGAGCGCTGCCGGCGGCAATTGCGGCGGCAGACGCCGGACGCATTCTGGTGGTGCCGCCGGGGAATGCCGCAGAAGCCGCACTGGCCGAGCATGCCGATGTACGCGTAGCGCGTACGTTGCTGGAGTGCTGCGCCGGGTTGGGCAATCCGCGCCTGTTGCCACCCGTGGAACGCGTGGACATGACGCCGTTGCCGCTACCCGATCTGGCCGACGTGCGCGGGCAGGCGCACGCACGACGCGCGTTGGAAGTGGCCGCAGCGGGTGGGCACCATCTGTTGTTGATCGGCAGTCCTGGCTGCGGCAAGACACTGCTGGCCTCGCGCCTGCCCAGCCTGTTGCCGGATACCGAAGAGACTGAGGCGCTGCAGCTGGCCGCGATTGCGTCAGTGAGTGGCGAAGGGTTGGACCCGAGAAGGTGGCGGCAGCGGCCCTTTCGGGCGCCACATCACAGTGCCAGTGCGGCGGCGCTGGTGGGCGGCGGCAACCCGCCCTGCCCCGGCGAGATCTCGCTGGCCCATCACGGCGTGCTGTTCCTGGACGAGCTTCCGGAGTGGAACCGCAGCGCGCTGGAGACCCTGCGCGAGCCGCTGGAATCTGGCCACATCCGCATCGCCCGCGCGGCACGCAGCGTGCAGTATCCCGCGCGCTTTCAGCTCGTGGCCGCGATGAATCCCTGCCCCTGCGGCTGGGCCGGTGACCGCAGCAACCGCTGCCTGTGCAGCGACGAGCGTATCAACCGTTACCGTGCGCGGGTGTCTGGTCCGCTGCTGGACCGTATCGACCTGCATATCAGTGTGGCGCGCATGGACGCAGTGGAGTTGCGGGAGAGCACGCCGCTGGGGGAGCCCAGTGCTGCGGTACGTGCACGGGTGGAAGCCGCCCATGCCAAGCAGCAGGTGCGTGGCGGGCTCAACGCGCATCTGCCGCCGGCGGCACTGCGGGCCTGTACCCGACTGAGCGAGGCAGATCAGGACATGCTGGAACAGGCCATCGAGCGCCTGCAGCTGTCGGCGCGGGCGATGCACCGGATTCTGCGGGTGGCGCGCACGATTGCCGATCTGGCGGGTTGCGAAACGATCCAGACGGCGCATCTGGCCGAGGCCATTGGCTACCGGCAGTTGGACCGCGGGAAGGCGAGCACGTAATTGCAGCGGGCAGAATCAGGCCGCGTCATGCGGGCACACGTTCAAAAAGATCCGGCAGCCATTCCGGCTTGAACAGGGAAGCAGGCTGTTCTCTCATCTCTTCTACGCGCCACCATTTCCACGCCCTGATCGTGGCATTTTCCTCCTCCGTCCATCCGTCACGCTGGATGTCGGGCTGGTTGGGGCTGCGGACCAGAAAATACTCTTCCAGCCATCGCGCGGGCGTTGATCGGGCGACCGCGTAGACGGCATCGCGCTTTTCCAGCCGCACGCCTATCGGCAGATCCAATCCCGTCTCCTCCCTAAGCTCACGCCGTGCGGCGTCCGCATATCCCTCCCCGGGCAGAAGCTCCCCACCCGGTGTAGCCCAGAAGGGAGCGTGGTGTTCATCGTGATACCGGAACAGCAGCACCGCATCCTCAGCAACGATCACAAGGCGTGCAGATCGTCTGATTTCCATCGTTTCCCGTCCTTACCGGCCCGCCCCAGAATAGGCCAAAAGCAGGCGGACCGAGATAAAGCCATCAACGCGTGTCGATTCCTGGCCAGTGATTCACTTTCCCGGCGTGGGCGCTTGTCGCCGGACGGCAACGGACGCCATGCGGCGGCTGACAAGGCCGAAGAGGTCCTGCAGTTCGGCTGCGCGCTCGGGCGTGCTGTTGCTACCGAAAAGCACACGCGCCAGCGCGGCTTCACGGGTGTCATGCGGGAACCGCAGGCGGTCCCGGTACACCTTCTGGCACACCAGCCAGGCCCGGCGCAGCCCACCGCCGGGCAGCGGGCGGACCACGCGTTCGTAGACCTGCCAGAACTGGTATTCGCCCTGCAAGTCGATCGCCGGCGCCACGGAAAGCGCCTGCCGCGGCCGTCGTGGGCCGCCGATGCCGAGCAATCGGGTTGGCGGGGTGTGCTGTGCCATGCCAACAGGATGACCCAGCAACATTGTGGGAACCTTGCGTCGCTGCCAGAAAACCCCTGTTGTTTGCGCAAGGCGGGTTTCTAGGCGGGTTTTGGGGGTCAGAGCCCTTTGCTGCGCAAAGGGCTCTGACCCCGATCACGGAGGGGCTCTGCCCCCACCCTCGTCGCCTCAGAACGCCATCGAGGTGCTGAACATCAGCTGCCGTGGCGCGCTGCGCTGCAGGGTCTGGTAATCCCCCGAGAACGACGAGCCGGCGATGGTGGCGGTGCCGATGTTGTGGCGGTTGAACAGGTTGCTCACGTCCAGCCGCAGCTCCAGGCCGGGCACGGCGCTGTCGGCACCGAAGCGGTAGGCGGCATAGGTGTTGACCTGCCAGAACGTCGGCACGCGGATGTCGTTCTCGTAGGTGAAGGGCTGGCGCAGGTACGAGGTGCTGGTGGCCCCCAAACGCCAGTCACCGAAATGCGCCGACAGGTCGCTGACCAGCGAGATCTGCGGGTAGCCCGGCTGCGCGTTGCCCTTGATCGGGTACACCGTGTCGCCCACCACGAAATCGCTGTCGTAGTACGAACGGGCCACGGCCACGCCCTGGTAGAACTGCAGGTGGTCGGTCAGGTCGGCGGTGATGCCGAGGTCGGCGCCGAACACGTGCATCTTCGGCATCAGCCGCACGGTGTTGATCTGCGCGAACTGGGTGCCGATGGCGGCCGACAGCAGGCGGTTGCGGATGTCGTTGTAGAACACGTCGCCGGTGATCGTCAGCCGGTCGACGCGATGCGAGGCGCCGACGGTCAGGTTCCAGTTCTTCTCCGGGCGCAGCGTGCCGGCCACGCGGTCGAACTCTTCCTGGTCGGTGATGGTCCACGCAGAGGCGGTGTAGCCGATGTTGCCGCGCTGGGCGACGCGGTAGCCGTTCATGGTGTTGGCCAGGTCGATGAAGGCATCGGTGGATTCGGTCGGGCTCCAGAACAGCGAGACATGCGGCAGGAAGTTGCTTTTCGCGCGCAGCGTGCCGTTCACCGGCCGGTCCTTGGCATCGCCGAGGCCGCCGCCGCTGGTGCGGAAGTCCACGGCTTTGAATCCAACGCCCAGCTTCAGCGTGTCGTTCAACACGATGTCGTCCTGCAGGTACAACTGGCGCGAGCGGGTCACCCAGCTCGATGCGTTGTCGGTCTTGAACGCGGGGCCGTACACATCGAACGGGCCGATGGCCTTCAGCGGCGGGCCCTCGCCCAGCAGCGGCTGCTGGTACCACTCGGTCTTGGCTGCGGCCTTGCTCTTCTCCTGCCAGAAACCGGCGGTGAAGGTGTGCGCGCCGGACTCGAACTGCAGGTTGAGCATGCCGCCCAGCCGGTTGAGGCGCGGGGTCTGCACCTGTTCGGAGAACGGCGCGCCGTTGGGCGATGGCACGTTCGGGTCGGTGAGCGTGGCCTGGGTGTGGCTGTTGGCGTTGTACAGCTGCACGTTGCCGCTCAGCGACGGGCTGATCTGGAAGCGATGGTTGATCGAGGACACCCGGTCGCGGGTGCTCTGGCCGGTGTCGTACGGAATCAGCCCGGACAGTTCACCACAGGTGTAGGCGCCGCAGGATTTGTCTGCGTTCTCCGGCGAGGCCACGTAATACGCCCACGCATAGTCCGGATAGAAGATGTCGGCCTTCCAGCCCAGCTTGCGGATCATGTCGAAGGAGATGTTGTTGTAGCCCCAGACCTGGGCCTTGCTGTCGGAGACGAACACGGTGAAATCGCCCCACGCCACATCCTGCTGCAGCTTCAGGTCACCGCGCAGGAAGTTCTGCGTGCCCTCACCCTGGTACTTGTCGGCGGACACGCGTTGCAGGTCGACCAGCACTTTCGGGCCATGCTCGCCGAGCTGGCCGCTCTGCCCGGATACGGTGGTGACCAACGTGCTGTTGCTGCCCACGCCCTGCTTCACGCGCAGGCCGGGCGTGTCCTGCAGGTCGCGCAGCCGGTATTCCAGGCTGCCGCCGTTGACGCTGCTGGAGAACACGCTGACCGGTGCGCCACCGGGGCTGACCGTGATCGCGCCGATGCCATCGGGCACGCCCACGTTCACCACACTGGTGCCGGTGAGCGAGAGGAAGCCGTTGTCGTTCAGCGGCACGCCTTCGAAGGTGATGCCCATTTCATTCATGCGGAAGCCGCGCACGAACAGGCTGGTGGCCGAGATATCCAGGCCCAGCCCGTCGGTGGCGGTGTAGCTGGCACCGGGCACCTGTTTCAGCATAGCCAGGCCGTTGTTGCCGGTGACCATCGCGTCGAGGTCTTCGGCCTTGATGATATAGCGGTTGGGGCCGACCACCTGGGTCGGTGCCACGGCCGCACCGCGCGGCGTGGCGATGACCTGCAGGGCGTTGAGCGTGGTGGGCGTGTCGAGCGTGGCGTCGTGCGTGTCTGCGGCGTACGCAGGTGCGGTGGTGGCCGCGATGATGGCCAGGGCGAGGCGCGTCGTGGGTGGGGTGTTCATGGCAGTAGATCCAGGTGCAGGGAGAGAGCGGCGCAGGCGCACGCCCAGCGCGTTGCAGCACCGGTGTCGGCGCCTGGCTGGCGATGCGGTTGCGTTGAAGGCGTGACGGCGCGGTGCGTGCCGGTCAGTGGCAGACGAAGACGATCATCTGCCGTGGGATTCGGTGGGGTGATTTCGACGTGCGGAATTCTTGCATCGCACTGCCGCATTCGCCATTGCACCGTGGTACAGCGCCAATGGCGGTGGGGATGGGTGGGCTATACGTGGGTATAGCCCCGGCGTGGCGGGGGCCGACCTTGGTCGGCGCTCGTGTGCCAACCAAGGTTGGCACCTACCAGGGCATAGGGACGCGTGGTTACTGCAGGACGAAATGCTCGATCGCGCGCGCCACGCCTTCGTCGGCATTGCTGGTGGTTTCAAATCGAGCAACTGCCTTCACCGCATCGATGGCATTGCCCATCGCCACGCTGGTGCCGGCGTACTGCAGCATGGTCAGGTCGTTTTCCTGGTCACCGATGGCCATCACGTTGGCGCGGTCGATGCCCAGGTGCTCGGCCAGCGTCTGCAGGCTCGGCCCCTTGCCGGCGCGGTGGTCGAACACTTCCAGGAAGAACGGTGCGCTCTTCAGTACCGCGAAGCGCTCGGTCAGCGCGCTGGGCAGGCGCGCGATGGCGGCATCCAGCACCTCAGGTTCGTCGATCATCATCAGCTTGATGAAGGACATCGACGGGTCCATGTCTTCCACGCGGCGATACGACAGCGGCATCCGCGAAAGATGCGAGTCGGCCACGGTGTAGTAGCTGATGTCCTGGTTGGGCGTGTACATGCGCTGGCTGTCCAGCGCCTGGAAGTGCACGCCCAGGTCGCGGGCGACCTGCTCGCAGAACAGGAAGTCGTCGAAGCTGAGCGGATACGCGACCACGGTTTCGCGCGTGCCGATGCGCTGCACCAGGCCGCCATTGCAGGCGATGCAGTAGTCGTCGTTGCCGGTGATGCCGAGCTCGTGCAGGTACGGCGCCAGGCCCGGAACCGGGCGGCCACTGGTCAGCACGATGTGCACGCCCAGCGCCCGCGCCTGCGCGATGGCCTTCCGGGCGCGGGGGGTGAGCTGGTGCGACGGGTCCAGCAGCGTGCCATCCATGTCGATGGCGACCAGTTCGATGGTCGATTGCCTGCGGCCCATGTCCATTGCGTTCAACTCGTGCGGGGCACGCCAGTTTACCCCCTCATGCCCGGTTCACCTCTTTGCCCACGTTGGCCGGGATACTGCAGGAGCCTGTGCGTCCCCCACCGCAGGACGGCCCGTTGACCGCCCTTCCCTGGAGAACCTTGCGACGCATGACCTACCGTGCCCCCGAAACCAACGACAGCGCGCCCCTGGCCCAGCAGATCGAGCAGATGATCGAGGAGCTGCCCGGCGACCAGGTGCGCGTCGGCACCCTGCTCAGCGCGCTGGGCGATGAGGGCCTGCTGCTGATCGTGATCCTGCTCTCGGCCATCTTCATCATCCCGGTGTCGATTCCCGGGCTGAGCACGGTGTTCGGCGCCTCGATCCTGCTGATCGGCCTGAGCCGTGTGCGCGACCGCCCGCTGTGGGTGCCGCAGAAGCTGGCGCGCCGCGAGATCGCCACCGACAAGCTGAAGGCCAACCTGGGCCGTGCGCTGAAGTGGGTGCACCGCATGGAGCGGCTGTCGCGGCCGATGCGGCTGGCGGTGATGGTGCGCTCGAAGAAGATGATGCGCCTGAACAACCTGATGCTGGTGTTTGCGACCCTGCTGTTGATGGCGCCGGCCGGGCCGATTCCCTTCAGCAACACGCTGCCGGCGTTGGCGCTGATGTCGTTTGCGATTGGCTTCATCCAGCGCGATGGCGCGGCGGTGGCGGCCGGGTACGGCTTCGTGGTGGCCACGGTGGTGTATTTCGGCGTGCTGCTGGGCGGCGTGGGATTTGCCGCCGAATCGGTGTTCAGTGGGTTCCGGGCACGCTGAACCCGGTGGTTAAGCCGACGGGGGGAGTCGACAGGGTAGAGTCGACTGTTAGTCGACTGCTCTTCGCTGCTCACAGGAAAAGCACGCGCTGCGCGCGCGAGTCGACTGACAGTCGACTCTACCGGATGTCCTTCGGCCATGGCTCAACGCTACACAGCTACTTGGCTGAGACCCGCCACACCACGTCGCCCACGTCGTCGGCCACCAGCAGCGCGCCCTCGGCATCCATGGCCATGCCGACCGGTGCGCCCATCAGGGTCTTCTCGTCCTTCGAAGTGAAGCCGCTGACCACGGTCTGCGGCCGCCCGGTCGGCTTGCCGTCCTTGAACGGTACGTAGACCACTTCGTAGCCACTCAGTGGCGAGCGGTCCCAGCTGCCGTGTTCGCCGATGAAGGCGCCGCCGTGGTACTGCGCCGGCAGTGCCTGGCCGGTGTAGAACAGCAGGCCCAGCGGTGCCACGTGCGAGCCGATGGCGTAGTCCGGCACGATCGCCTTGGCCACCAGGTCCGGTCGCTGCGGCTGCACGCGCTCGTCCACGTGCTGGCCGTAGTAGCTGTAGGGCCAGCCGTAGAAGCCATCTTCCTTCACCGAGGTGAGGTAATCCGGCACCAGGTCGGCGCCGATCTCGTCGCGTTCGTTCGCCACCGCCCACAGCGTGCCGGTGCTCGGCTCCCAGTCCAGTCCGGTCGGGTTGCGGATGCCCGACGCAAAGATGCGGCTGCCGCGGGTGGCCACGTCCACTTCCAGCACGACCGCGCGGCGGTATTCAACGGCCAAGCCGTTCTCGGTGATGTTGCTGTTGGACCCCACGCCCACGTACAGCTTGCGGCCATCGCGGCTGGCCAGCAGTTCCTTGGTCCAGTGGTGGTTGATGGTGCTGGGCAGGTCGGTGAACTCGCGTCCCTTGTCGGACATGCGGGTTTCGCCGGGCACGTAGTGGTACTGCATGATGTTGCCGGTGTTGGCCACGTACAGCGTGTCGCCGATCAGCTGGATGCCGAACGGCGAGTGCAGGCCTTCGATGTAGACGTGCTGGGTCCAGGTGTTCGTGCCCGGCGAGCGGCGCAGCAGGGTGACCCGGTTGCCGCCCTTGCCGGCCTTGCCCGAGCGCGCCTTCACCTTGCCGGCAATCCACTGCTTGGGCGTGGTGACCGGCTCTTCGCCGGGGCCGTTGCCTTCCACCACCAGTACATCGCCGTTGGGCAGGGTCAGCAGCCGGCGCGGGTGCTGCAGGTTGGCGGCGATGCGCTCGATCTTCAGGCCTTCGGCCACCGTGGGCGACTGGCCGTCGGCCCAGCCCACGCCCTTGGGCACCTGCATCGGCGGCATCAGGAAGTTGGCCGGCTTGGGCAGTGGCGGCTGCGGTCCCGACTGGTCGGCCGGATGGTATTCGGCCTTGCCGGCGCAGGCCGAGAGGGTGACGGCCAGTGCCAGCGCGGCCACGGTGGGCAGGATGTGCTTAGCCATGACGACCTCCCTGCAGCACCGGCGGCTGCAGCGACAGCAGGATCAGGCCCAGCGCGATCAGGGCCACGGTCAGCGCCGACAGAATCGTGCCCGGCACCGCAACGGCGTACGCATCACGGCTGTGCACGAAGGCGTTCCAGATGGCCAGCACCACCGCGACCAGGTTCAGGAAGAAGTCGATGCGGTCGATGCGGGTGGCCGTGCCGTTGCGGCGCCAGACCGCGAACAGGTTGATCAGGCGCGGCACGACGGCGATCAGCAGGCCGAACGTGATCAGCCAGGCGGCGGCCTTGCCCCACATCACCTCGGCGCTGTTGAGATAGATCGCGTCGAAGATCAGTGCACCGACGAAGAAGCCGAAGGGTATCGGGTTCAACAGGCTGAACAGCGTGGTGCCAAGGCCGCGATGGGCCTGGGCGAGCGGATTGACCATCATCGTGCTCCGTGCGGAAGGGTGCACGGGTTGTAGTAGCACAGCCGGGTGTGAGGGCCGCGCCGAGACGCGGTGGATACACGCCCTGCTTGGATGCAGGTGCCAGAAGGTTTGCCTCCCCATATGCCGACCGCAGCCGTCGTCATTGCCGCGCCTCATAAGTGTCTGTGACGAAATTCGCACTTCTGCATCTTTCGGGTGTGAAGAGGTAGGGGGTTCTTCGTTATGTCGCGTTTGGCTCGTTGCGATGGGGCAGTTCCGCCCCGCCGTCCTGCCATGCCGATTCACAACAGAAGGATTCGTGTATGAAGCGACACACGCAACGCTCCGCGCCACCGCGCTCTGCGCGCCTGGCCCTTGCCACTGCCCTGGTGCTGGGCAGCCTGGCCGCCACCGCGCAGGCCCAACAGGCCGATCCGCTGGCGGGTATCCAGTGGCACCTGCTCAACACCGGGCAGACCGTCCCGGCCGACACCCGGCCGGTGGCCGGCAACGACCTGAACGTCGATGGCCTGTTCCGCAACGGCATCCGCGGCCAGGGCGTCACCATCGCCATCGTCGACGATGGCCTGCAGATCGCGCACCCGGACCTGGCCGCCAACGTGGCGGCGGTGGCCGGCAAGAACTTCACCAACGGCTCGAACAACCCCACCCCGACCAACCCGGATGTCGACAACCACGGCACCATGGTCGGCGGCATTGCGGGCGCGGTGGGCGCCAACAACCTGGGCGTGCGCGGTGTGGCCCCGGCGGCGACGCTGAAGGGCTTCAATCCGATTTCGCGCTCAGCCCTGGGCAACCAGCAGAGCAACATCGAGTACGCCTGGTGGGACGGCGCGGAATCGGCCGACGTGCAGGTCTTCAACAACAGCTGGGGCGCCGGCCCGGGCAATCCGAACCTGCCGTTGGCGTACAGCGAAAACACGATCCGTTCGTATGAGCAGGCCCTGTCGGGCACGCGCGGTGGCCGCGGCGGCATCTACGTGAAGTCGGCTGGCAACAACTTCAACAATGCCTCGATCAGCCAGACCCAGGATGTCTGCACCACCGACACCAAGAACCGTAACACCGGCTGCGTGCCGGCTGGCCGTGATCCGCGCAACAACCTGTTCAACGTGATCACCGTAGGCGCGGTGCGTGCCGATGGCGTGCGCTCGTCCTACTCCTCCACCGGCTCGGCGCTGTGGGTCTCGGCCTTTGGCGGTGAGTACGGCCTGCAGGCCCAGTATGCACCGGGCCTGGTTGCACGCGCGTACGACCCGGCCATCGTCACCACCGACGTGACCGGATGCGCGCAGGGCAGCAACACCAACACCAACCGCCAGAACACCCTGGACAGCAACCTGTCGGCCATCGACAGCACCTGCAACTACACCGCCAAGATGAACGGCACCTCGGCGTCGGCGCCGATGGTCTCGGGCGTGGCGGCGCTGGTGCTGGAGGCCAATCCGAACCTGTCCTATCGCGATGTGAAGTACATCCTGGCCACCACCGCCACCCGCAACCACCCGAACCAGCCGGCGGTGACGCTGGCCGACGGCCGCACGCTGGTGCCGGGCTGGACGGTGAATGCTGCCGGCCGTGCCTACAGCAACTGGTATGGCTTCGGCGTGGTCAACGCTGCACGCGCGGTGCAGGTGGCCGAGAACTTCCAGTCGCTCGGTGCGCTGGTCGACAGCGGCTGGCGCAACACCACGCGTACCGTGGCCATCGGCAACACCTCGGCCGCCGCCGCACGCCTGACCTTCCAGCTGGCCAACGGCGCGCGCAACATCGAAAGCGTGCAGCTGGGCTTCCGGGTCAACCACCGCAACACGCGCCAGCTGCAGTTCGTGCTGGTGTCGCCCAGCGGCACGCGCAGCGTGGTGCAGCCGGCGTTCACCGCGATCGGTTCGGGCACGGGTGGCGCGCAGAGCAACTTCACCAGCTGGGACCTGCTGTCCAGCAATGCCTTCCTAGATGAGAACGCCACGGGCACCTGGACGCTGGAAGTGACCGACATGGGGCAGGCCGCGACCGCTGCATCGCGTGGCAACCTCGAATTCTTCAAGATCCGCGTTCTGGGGCACTGATGATGAAGACGACCATTCTGTTGAGCACGCTCGCCTTCGCGGCGATGACCTCCCCTGCCTGGGCACAGAGCTCGGGGCAGACCCCTCCAGCCAGGACCCTGTCGACCGTGGATGCGCAGGAACTGAAGGCGTCCGCTACCGGTCGCACGTTCGACGTGGGCGGCACGCGTTTCCAGCTGTCGCCCTCGGCAACGGTAAAGCAGGCCAGCGGCGGCCAGTTCACGATCACCCCGCAAGCGGCGGCGACCACCAGCGCGCGTACCAAGCGTTCGCTGGATGGCGCCACCGCCGCGCCTGCTGATGCCGGTGCCGGCAAGTTCGCGGCGGCGGTGTCCCGTGACGGCGCGCCAGTGGTGGCGACGTCGCGGGTCAAGGTGTTCTTCACCGATGCGGCGTCGGCCCAACGCGCGGCTACCGCCACCGGCGGCACCGTGGTGAAGGTGTCCAAGGCTTCGGGCCAGGCGATCGTGGAGTACCCGTCGGTGAACGCGGCGCTGGATGCGAGCACCAAGCTGCTGTCCACCGCCGGTATCCGCGCCACCGAGCCGGACGTGGTGCAGTGGGAAGAGACCAAGTAAGGCGTTGAGTGGTGCCCCGGCCGGCTAGCTCTCCTGGCCGGCCGGGGATTGGTGTGGGCCAACCAAGGTTGGCACCCACCGGCGTTACCGCGCGGCGAGTGTGCCGCCGTGCTTGAGGTGGCAGCTGGCCAGTGCGTCGTTGCCGGCGGCCGGATGGCCGGGCTCGAGCAGCAGGCGCTGCACGTCCGAGAACAGCTTTTCCACCGGCATGCCGTACGGCGCGAACAGGCGCAGGCGGCCCTGGCGGTCGAACACGTAGCCACCGGCAATGTGGCTCATGGTGTAGGTATCCGGTACCTGGCCGGGCTCTTTCTCGTAGAACGCCTTGAAGTCGCTGGCCATCGCCGCCAGCTGCGCTTCGTTGCCGACCAGCGCGATTGCCTTGGGGTCGAACGCTTCGACATAGGTGCGCGCGACCTCGGGCGTGTCGCGGGCCGGGTCGACGCTGACGAACACCACCTGCAGCTGGTCGGCATCCTTGCCCATCAGGTGCTTGACCTGGCTCAGCTCGACCATCGTGGTCGGGCACACGTCCGGGCAGCTGGTGAAGCCGAAGAACAGATAGGTCACCTGCCCCTGCAGATCCTTGGGGCCACGCACGGTGCCGTGGCTGTCGGGCATCGACCACTGCTGGCCAAGTTCTTCGCAGGCGATGTCCTTCGCATAGAAGTCCATGCGCGACTGCGCGCTGCAGCCGGCCAGCAGGCCGAGCAGCAGGCCTGCGGCCAGCCGCAGGCCACGTTGGGGGAACGCAATGCCTTTCACGGTTCGCAGGCTCAGTTGATCATCATGTGGTAGTGCATGCTCCAGATGATCCAGACCGACAACGCGACGACGATGAACAGGATCACCAGGGTGAACACGAAGCTGGCCAGGTTCCAGCCACCTTCGGACTTGCGGTCCATGTGCAGGAAATAGACCAGCTGCACCAGGATCTGCGCCACTGCGAAGCCGACCAGCAGGAACAGCGTGAGCGGCCGCGAAAGCACCGGATTCATCACCAGTGCGAACGGCACCACGGTCAGCAGCGCGCACAGCACGAAGCCGATCAGGTAGGACTTGGTGGAGCCGTGCGCATTGCCGGCGCGCGAGGTTTCGACGTGGGCCATGTCAGAAGGCTCCGATCAGGTAGACGAAGGTGAAGACGCAGATCCACACCAGGTCCAGGAAGTGCCAGAACAGGCTCAGGCACGAAACGCGGGTGATGTTGGTCGGGGTCAGGCCACGGCGGTAGACCTGGTGCATGACCACCGCCATCCAGATCAGGCCGCTGGCCACGTGCAGGCCGTGGGTGGCGACCAGCGCAAAGAACGCCGACAGGTAGGCACTGGTGCTCGGGCCTGCGCCTTCGTGGATCAAATGCGAGAACTCGTAGATCTCCATGCCGATGAACGAAGCACCGAGCACGAAGGTCACGCCCAGCCAGCGCAGCACCGCCGAGGCATCGTGGCGGTGCATGGCCAGCACGGCCTGGCCATAGGTGATGCTGGAGACCAGCAGCAGGAAGGTCTCGGCCATCACGAACGGCAGCGAGAACAGGTCCTTGCCGGTGGGGCCACCGGCGTAGGCGGTGCTGAGCACCGCGTACGAGGCGAACAGGGAACCGAACAGCACCAGGTCGGACATGAGGTAGACCCACATGCCGAACACCTTCATGCCGCCCTGCTCGTGGCCATGGTCGTGTTCGTGGTGGTGCTCGTGCGCCTGCGTGTCGCTGGCCAGCTCGGGGCGGGTCAACAGGTTCATGCGCGTACCTCCTTCAGCTTGGCAAGGTTGGCCGCTTCAGTGCGCGCCACCTCTTCGGAACTGACGTAGTAGTCCACGTCCTCGTCGTAGGACCGCACGATCAGGGTGACGATCATCGCGATGAAGCTGGCCGCGGCCATCCACCAGATGTGCCAGACCAGGGCGAAGCACAGCACCAGGATCCAGATGTTGAGGATCAGCGGCACACCGGTGTTCTTCGGCATGTGGATCGGTGCGTACTTCTTCGGCGGCGGCGGCAGTCCGCGCTTCTTCGCTTCGTGGAAGGCGTCCAGTTCATCGGCCTTGGGCACCACGGCGAAGTTGTAGAACGGCGGCGGCGAGGGCGTGGCCCATTCCAGCGTGCGCGCATTCCACGGGTCGCCGGTCAGGTCCAGGTTGCGCTTGCGGTCGCGCACGCTCACGTAGATCTGCACCAGCATCAGGATGATGCCCGCGAACACGAACAGTGCACCGATGAAGGCGGCAATCAGGTACGGCGTCCACGCCGGGTTGTCGTACTGGTTCATTCGGCGGGTCATGCCCATAAAGCCCAGCATGTACAGCGGCATGAAGGCCAGGTAGAAGCCGATCACCCAGCACGCGAACGACCACTTGCCCAGGCGCTCGTTGAGGGTGAAGCCGAACACCTTCGGGAACCAGTAGGCGAAGCCGGCCAGGTAGCCGAACAGCGCGCCGCCGATGATGGTGTTGTGGAAGTGGGCGACCAGGAACAGGCTGTTGTGCAGCAGGAAGTCCGCGCCCGGAATGGCCAGCAGCACGCCGGTCATGCCACCGATGGTGAAGGTGACCA
Organism: Stenotrophomonas sp. YJH_SMC_10; assembly: GCF_059371555.1. Taxonomy (NCBI): domain Bacteria; kingdom Pseudomonadati; phylum Pseudomonadota; class Gammaproteobacteria; order Lysobacterales; family Lysobacteraceae; genus Stenotrophomonas; species Stenotrophomonas sp. YJH_SMC_10. The sequence goes on from NZ_JCAFUS010000005.1 coordinate 216,732, forward strand.
GGAACGCGATGGTCCACAGCATCGGCACGCTGAACTCGACGCGGCCACCGTACATGGTGAACAGCCAGGTAAAGATCTTAACGCCGGTGGGAATGGCGATGATCATCGTCATGATGCCGAAGAAGGCATTGACGCTGGCACCGGAACCCATGGTGAAGAAGTGGTGCAGCCAGACGATGAACGACAGGATGCCGATCGCCAGCGTGGCGCCGACCATCGACTTGTAGCCGAACAGCTTCTTGCGCGCGAACGTGGCGGTGACTTCGGAGAAGATACCGAACGCCGGCAGCACCAGGATGTACACCTCCGGATGGCCCCAGGCCCACACCAGGTTCACGTACATCATCGGGTTGCCACCCAGCGTGTTGGTGTAGAAGTTGAAGTCCAGGTAGCGGTCCAGGGTGAGCGCACCCAGCGCCACGGTCAGGATCGGGAAGGCGGCGATGATGATCACGCTGGTGACCAGCACGGTCCAGGTGAACACCGGCATCTTCATCAGGGTCATGCCCGGCGCACGCATGCGCAGGATGGTGATGAACAGGTTGACGCCGGTCAGCAACGTGCCGATGCCCGAGGCCTGCAATGCCCAGATGTAGTAGTCGACACCCACGCCTGGACTGAACTCGATGCCCGACAGCGGCGGATAGGCGACCCAGCCGGTCATGGCGAATTCGCCAACGCCCAGCGAGATCATCATCAGCGCAGCGCCGACCACGAAGATCCAGAAGCTGAAGGCGTTGAGGAACGGGAACGCCATGTCGCGTGCGCCGATCTGCAGCGGCACGATGATGTTCATCAGGCCGACCACGAACGGGGTGGCCACGAAGAAGATCATGATCACGCCGTGCGCGGTGAAGATCTGGTCGTAATGCTCCGGTGGCAGGAAGCCATCACTGCCCGGCCCGGCCGCGGCCAGCTGCGCGCGCATCATCAGCGCGTCGGCGAAGCCACGCACCAGCATGACCAGCGCCACCACCACATACATGATGCCGATCTTCTTGTGGTCCACGGTGGTGAACCAGTCACGCCACAGCGGGCCCCACAGCTTGAAGTACGTCACCGCGCCGAGCAGCGCGAGGCCACCCAGCACCATGGCCGCCAGTGTGACCACGACGATCGGCTCGTGCAGCGGCACGGCCTCCCACGTCAATTTACCCAACATGTTCGTTACTCCTGGGAAACCTGGGCACCACCGGCAGCGCCCGCCGGGGTGGCAGCGCCGGTGTTCTCACCGACGCCGATGAACTGGTCGATGACCTTCTTGAACAGCAGCGGTTCGACACTGGAGAAGTGCTGCACCGGTGCGTTCTTCGACGGTGCGGCCAGCGCCTTGAACTGGTTGAAATCCAGCGCCTGTGGTGCGCTGCGTACCTCGGCCACCCAGCGCTCGAAGTCCTCGTTGCTGCTGGCGGTGGCGATGAACTTCATGTTCGAGAAGCCATGCCCGCTGTAGTTGCCGGACATGCCACGGAACTGGCCGGGCTCGTTGGCGATCAGGTGCAGCTGCGTGCGCATGCCGGCCATCGCGTAGATCTGCCCACCCAGCTGCGGGATGAAGAAGGTATTCATCGTCGAGTTGGAGGTGATGTTGAACGCCAGCGGGCGGTTGGCCGGGAAGTTGAGCTGGTTGACCGTGGCGATGCCCAGGTCCGGGTACACGAACACCCATTTCCAGTCGGTGGCGATCGCGTCCACGTGCAGCGGCTCACCGGCCACGTCCAGCGGCTTGTACGGGTCCAGTTCGTGGGTCGACTTCCACACGATCACCGCCAGGCCGGCGATGATCAGCAGCGGCACGCCCCAGACCACGATCTCCACCTTGGTGGAGTGCGACCACTCCGGCGTGTATTTCGCTTTGGTGTTGCCGGCACGGAAGCGCCAGGCGAACACGAAGGTCAGCACGATGGCCGGTATCACCACGATCAACATCACGCCGATGCAGATCAGGATCAGGTCGCGCTGGGCGAGCCCGACCATGCCCTTCGAATCCAGCAGCACCCAGTCACAGCCCGACAGGCCGACGCAGGCCAGGGCGACCAGCGCCAGGCGGATGCGGTTCCAGCAGATATTCATTGGAGGTCAACCCTGTTGAAGAAGCGCGCTTGACCGGCTCGCCTGCGCGCAGCGCCCGGGCGTGGAGCGGCTACACTGTGGGTACGAGGTCGCCTACAAGAAGGCGAACCACTCCAATCAAGCCCATACAAGATACATCATTGTATGGACTTGTGCACCTGCACGTATGGAAAAACCTGACCGATGACGCCACCTGCCGCCGGCCGCCGCCTGAAACACCCCAATCGCACCTGGGTTCGCCCCTTCCGCGAGGGCGCTGGCCCGCTGTACCTGCAGATTGCCCAGCAGGTGCGCGAGGCAGTGGATGACGGCGTGCTGCGCCCGGGCGACCGACTGCCGCCGCAGCGCGACCTGGCCCAGCAGGTGGGCGTGGACCTGACCACGGTCACCCGCGCCTTCGCCGAGCTGCGCCAGGCCGGCCTGCTGGATGCGCAGGGCGCTGGCGGCACCTTCATCGCGCTGTCGGCCGGCAACCGCAGCACCTCGGTGGACCTGAGCATGAACATCCCGCCGCTGCTGGGCAGCGCGCCGTTCGCACAGGGCATGGAGGCCGGCTTCCAGCATGTGGGCCAGCAGCTGGGCCAGGGCGAACTGATGAGCTACCACGTCGGCGCCGGCACCCGCGAGGACCGCGCAGCCGCGGTGCAGTGGCTGTCACCGATGCTGGGGACGGTCGGTGCCGACCAGGTGGTGATCTGCCCCGGTGCGCAGACCGCACTGTGCGCGCTGATCCTGGCCCGCACCCAGCCGGGCGAGCTGATTGCCGCCGAGCAGCTGACCTACCCCGGCCTGCTGGCCGCCGCGCGCGTGCTGCAGCGGGGCGTGGTGCCAGTGGCGATGGACGCCGAAGGCATGCTCCCCGACGCACTGGAGGAGGCCTGCCAGCTACGCCGCCCGCGCCTGCTGTACCTGGTGCCGACCATCCAGAACCCGACCACGGCGACGATGTCGGCACAACGGCGGCAGGCCCTGCTGGCGGTCGCGAAGCGCCACGATCTGACCGTGATCGAAGACGATCCCTACTGGTTGCTGGCCGGAGACGCCGCACCGCCGCTGGCCGCCCATCGCAGTGCCGGCTGCCCGGTCTATTACATCTCCACCCTGTCCAAGTGCCTGGCACCGGGCCTGCGCACCGCCTACCTGGCGGTGCCGGCCGGCGAACCGATGGAACCGGTGCTGGACGCCCTGCGTGCGATCGCACTGATGCCGACGCAGTCGATGGTGGCGGTGGCCTCGCAGTGGATCCGCAGCGGCCAGGCCGAGGACATGGTGCGGCGCTTCCAGCAGGAGCTGCGCGAGCGCCAGGCGATTGCCGCGCAGTACCTGCCGTCCCGCGCGCGGGCGCACCCGGCCGGCCTGCACGTATGGCTGCCGCTGCCGCCACGGCTGGACCAGTACCGGCTGATCCAGGCCGCACAGGAACAGGGGCTGGGCATCGCCAGCTCGGACGCCTTCAGCGTGGAGGAACCGCCGCCGGGCAACGCCATCCGCCTGTCGCTGGGCGGCGCGGTCGACCAGGGCGCGCTGGCCGGGGCGCTGGCCAAGCTGAACGAGATCCTGTCCGAAGCCCCCGAGGCCCGGCATAACGCCATCGTCTGAACCGGGCGCATGGCGCCGCATCCATACAAGATGATATTTTGTATGCAATGTATGGATGAAGGGACGTGCTCGATGCGCACCGAGAAACTGAAGTTTCACCTGGTAATGGCAGGCTGTGGTGGCTTTGTGGTGCTGATGCTGGCCGCGCTGGCCTGGGTCTGCCTGCAGCCGCAGACCGTGGATGTGCAGGCGGCCGAACGCCACGCCGTCGAGCAATGCATGCAGCGCAGCGAGGATCGGTCGCGTAGCGAGATCCAGCGCCGCGCCCAAGCTGATTCCTGCCGCGAGATGCGCAAGCAGTACGTGCACAAGTTCGGCGTGGACGCGTCCTGATGGGCGCAGCCGCGCCGCGTCGCCGCTGGCTGCTGCCGACGATGATCGCCCTCGCCTGCCTGTTCATGGCCGGCGTCGCCGCTGCGCTGTGGCAGTACTTCGGCTACAGCGCGCAGTCCACATTCACCGAACAGGCCATCGTCTTCGACGACTCGCAACTGCGCTTGCCGGCCAATCTGGCAGGTGACACTGGCCGCATCCGCGTGGTGCACTTCTGGGACCCGGCCTGTGCGGTCTGCAACCGCGAGACCGGCGCGCACCTGAGCTACCTGATCAGCATGTACCGCCGCGCCGGCATCGACTTCTACGCGATCCGCCGCCCCGGTACCCAGGGCGAACTGCCCGAGCCGCTGCGCAACAAGGTGATCAACCTGCCGACCATCGACGGCATCGAGCACATTCCGGCCAGCCCTGCCGTAGCGATCTGGGACCGGCAGGGCCACCTGGCCTATGCCGGCCCCTACAGCGTCGGCATGGTCTGCAACTCGGCCAACAGCTTCGTCGAACCACTGCTGGACAAACTGGTGCGCGGCGAAACCGTGCGCCCGAAGGGACTGCTTGCCGTGGGCTGTTACTGCCCCTGGCAGGCCAAGCGCTGAGGACGCGCAATGACATCACTGACGCTGGCCGGTGCGGCCGCCGCAAACAACAACGGCGGTCACCTGTCCGAACCGACCGATGGTTATGGACAGGCTCCCGCCGTCGGAAGCAACGATACGCCCCGACATGCTCCGTACATGCCGCGACCGGATGTCGCAGCCCGCGAATGGGTGCAGGACGTGCTCGCGCACAACGGGCCGATCTACCTGCGCATCGTCAATTCGCTGGAGCGCACGGTGCGCCGCGGCGGTCTTGCACCGGGGCAACGCCTGCCCTCGCAGCGCGCGTTGGCGCAGCAGCTGGGCGTCGACCTGACCACGGTAACGCGGGCTTTCGATGAAGCACGCAAACGCGGCCTGATCGAAGCGCGCGGGCCACAAGGCAGTTTCATCGCACCGCCCAAGGCCGGCTTCGACCAGGTGGTAGACCTGAGCATGAACGTGCCGCCGGTGCCCGATGCAGATGCATTGGCCGAGACGCTGCGCCGCGGTGCCGCCGCCGTGCTTGCGCGCAGCAATGCACCGAATCTGATGACCTACCACCTGGGCGGCGGCAACCCGACCGACCGCCATGCGGCAGCGCGCTGGCTGCAACCGATGCTGGGCGCGGTGGACGATGCCTGCCTGCTGCTGACCGAAGGTGCCCAGGTGGCGTTGGCCGCGATCCTGCTCAGCCAGGGCCGCGATGGCGACGCGATCCTGTGCGACACGCTGGTCTACCCGGGCCTGCTGCAGGCCGCGGGGGCGCTGGGCCGGCGGCTGGTACCGGTGGACGGCGATGAACACGGCATGTGCCCCGAGGCACTGGTGCGGCAGGCACGCGGGAGTGGTGCGCGGCTGGTCTATCTCAACCCCACCTGCCAGAACCCGACCGCGCTGACGTTGTCGTTGCAGCGGCGCGAAGCGTTGGCACGCGTACTGGAAAGCGAGGGCCTGTTGGCGGTCGAGGATGATCCCTACTGGCACCTTTCCGAAGAGGCACCCATACCGTTGGCAACCCTGGCACCGCACCACGTGTTCCATGTGGCGACGCTGTCGAAGGTGATCAGCCCGGGCCTGCGCACCGCCTTCGTGCGCTGCCCGAGCGCCGCGCACGCCGAGGCAATGGCATCGGCCCTGCGCGCCACCCGGTTGATGGGGCATCCGCTGGTGTCGGCGCTGGCCAGCCAGCTGCTGCTGGATGGTTCGGCGCAATCGCTGCTGGCACAGGTGCGTACCGAAGCACGCGAGCGCATGCGCATGGCGCGCTACCTGCTGGCACCTTCGCTGCTGCTGCGCGCCGAAGGCCTGCATGCCTGGTGCCGGGTGCCGGCGCCATGGACCGACGCCACGCTGGTGCGAACCGCGCAACTGCAGGGGCTGGCCATCGCACCGTCATCGGCGTTCTGCCCGCCCGGGGTGCAGCATCAGAACGGCGTGCGGTTGTCGCTGGGGCTGGCCGCGGATCGCCGGCAGCTGGAGAGCGCGTTGCGGCGGATTGACCGGTTGTTGTTGTCGGACGCGTTGCCGGCGATCGAGCGGTAGGTGAAGAGCATCCACGCAGGGCGTGGATCTACTGCAGTCGGGCGGCAACGATTGGGATGCGTCCGAGCACGGTTTGGGTGGCCATTGCCAGAACGCGCCCGGTAGATCCACGCCCTGCGTGGATGGGATGTGCCGACCCACGGTCGGCACCCACCCGATCGGTAGTGCCGGCCGCTGGCTGGCAGCTGCTCGTGGGCGACGATCAGGTTGCCGGCCAGCGGCCGGCACTACCGTTTATGGTCAGGCCAGGGCGGAGAGTGCCTTCACCAGCGCATCCATCTGCTCGGGCCGGGTGAACACCGACGGCGTCACCCGTACGCAGGCACCGGAGTCCAACCCGTCGCGATGGGTGGTGAACACGCGATGCTCGTCCAGCAGGCGCTTCTGCAGCGCGATGTTGTCAGCCACGCTGGTGCGCCCGCGCAGGCGGAAGCTGGCCAATGCACTCGCCAGCGCCGGGTCCGGTGAAGACAGCACTTCGATGTGCGCCATCTGCCGCGCGGGCACCGTCCAGCGCTCGCGCAGGTAGCGCAGGCGCGCCTGCTTGTTGGCCGCGCCGATGCGCTGGTGCAGCGCGATCGCCTCCGGCAGCGCCAGGAAAGCGGCGAAGTTGACCGTACCGGTGTGCACACGGCTGCCCACGCGGCCATCGTCGGTCTCGCCCATGTACGGGTCGAGGTCCGCAACGCGGCCCTTGCGCACATACATCGCGCCGACGCCGACCGGCGCACCGATCCACTTGTGCAGGTTGATGCCGACGAAGTCGGCCTTGAGCTGCGGCACCGCGTAGTCGATCTGGCCGAACCCGTGCGCCGCATCGACGATCACGTCGATACCGCGTGCGCGAGCACGCTCGGCGATCTCCGCCACCGGCAGCACCAGCCCATGGCGATGGCTGACCTGGGTCAGCAGCACCAGCTTCAGGCGTGGCAGGCGCGCGAACGCGGCCTCGTAGGCCTGCAGGATCTGCGCATGGTCGGGCACCACCGGCAGCGCGATGCGCTCGACCTGCACGCCACGGCGCTGCTGCAGCCAACGCATCGCGCCGATCATGCTGTCGTAGTCGATGTCGGCGTACAGCACCTGGTCGCCAGGCCGCAGGCGGTTGTAGCCACCGATCAGCGCCAGCATCGCCTCGGTGGCGCCTCGGGTCAGTGCGATCTCATCGGCGCCCACGCCCAGCAGTTCGGCCACCTGCCGCTGCACCGCCATGTACTGCGCCGGGAACGCATGACGACCGTACCAGGCATTGCCACGGTTCACTTCAGCGGTATGGCGCTGGTAACTGGCCAGCGTTTCGCGGCCCATCGCGCCCCAGTAGCCATTCTCCAGGTGGTTCACTTCGTCGGTGATGTCGAAGTGGCTGGCCACGGCGGCCCAGTAGCTCTCATCGCGGGCCAGCACATCCGGTGCGGCCGAAGAAATGGGGATCTGCATGGACCCAGCGTAGCGCGCGGCGGCGGTGGCGGGCAGTGAAGACAGGGCGGCGGCCGGCAGCAGGGTGCCAGCACGCAGCAGGGAGCGGCGCGTGCGGTCCATCAGAAGCTCAGCCGATACTGCGCGTACAGATTGGCACCGTCGGTGTCATAGGGGGCGTTGCGCGAGTAGACCAGGCCGCGGCTGGCCTGGAAAGTCGCCTCGTCCGGATACCTGTCCAGCACATTGTCGGCACCTACGCGCAGGCTGTGATGTTCGTTGATGCGATAGCCGACGGCCAGGTCGAGGAAGCTCATCGCGCCGAAGCGCTGGTAGATGTCGCCCACTGCATTGCCGCTGGAATCGGTCCAGGCGCCGTAGTAGCGCACGCGCGCCATCAGCGACCATGCGCCCACGTCCCAGTTGCCGGTGAAGCTGCCCTTGTGCTCGGGCAGGCGGTCTTCGAACAGCACGCGCTGGGTCTCATTGGTGGCCACCGAGGTGCTGCCGTTGTCCACGCGGGTGCGGTTGTAGTTGTAGGCCAGGGTCAGCGTCATGCGGCCGGCGCCGAGGTCGCGCAGGTAGTTGCCGACCACGTCCACGCCGGTGGTGGTGGTGTCGAAGTCGTTGGTGAAGTAGTTCACCGAGGTGTAGCCCAGTGGATTGGGCGTACCGGCCGGAATGGCGAAACTGGCCGACTGGCTGAAGCGGTCGGTGAGCTTGATCTGGTAGACATCCACCGAGCCGGACAGGCCCAGGTCGGTGCGCCAGGTCAGGCCCAGCGACGCGGTACGCGATTCTTCCGGCTTCAGCGGCCTGGCGCCGAGCAGCTGCGCCAGCGGATCGTTCGGTGACAGGCGACCGCTGGTGAAGATCTGCAGCGTGCGCGTATCCAACCCCTGGGTGGTGCTGGTGGTGTTGAGCTGCGCCGGCGTCGGCGCGCGGAAGCCGCTGGACACGGTGCCGCGCAGGGCCAGGTCGGGCGTGATCGCAAAGCGCGCCGAGAGCTTGCCGTCCAGCGTGCTGCCGAAGCTGGAGAAGTCCTCGTAGCGGCTGGCTGCACCGATGCTCCAACGCTCGCCCAGCGGCACTTCCATGTCTGCGTAGGCGGCCTTGCTGCGCTGGCTCCACTGCCCGGCCTGGCTGGCCGAGAAACCCGGAGCGCCGTTGGAATTGGCCTCCAGGCCTGCAGCCGCGCCCGGGCCCACCGCGTACGAGGCCGGGTCACCGGCGCGCACCTGGTAGGTCTCCTGGCGGAACTCGCCACCGAAGGCGACGTTGATCGGCTTGGACAGCGCAGCCACGTCCCATTCGTAGTTGAAGTCGGCGTTGGCGTTCTTCTCGGTCTGGGTCAGGCGGCCGAGGTCGAATGCGGTCGGGCTGGCCGGGCCCAGCGAGGCATTGATCGAGTTCTTCAGGCGGTAGTCGATGGCATTGCGGCCATACGACGCGCTGGCATCCCAGCGCAGCTTGGGCGTGATCTCGCCACGCAGGCCGCCGACCAGCTGCAGGTCGTTCTGGACGTTGCCGTACTGCGGGCTGAAGCCCACCGGATACAGCGAACGCAGGTTCCAGCCTGGGAAAATGGCGGTGGTGCGGTAGGCACCGGTGGTGGTGTCCGGGTTGCGCCAGTTGAAATCGCTGACGCCATCGCTGTGGCTGTACAGGCCGAACGCATACAGCTCCAGCGTCTCGCTGGCGTTGGCCTTGACGTTGAAGCCGACGCGGCGGCTTTCCAGTTCCGGCTGGCCCCAGCGCTGCACCGGGTTGGGCACGTCCAGCTCGGGATGCGCAGCCTGGAAGGCGATCGCGTCCGGGCGCTGGCGGGTGCGCGAGGTGGCATCGGAGTTGGACGATTCGGCGAACAACACCAGGCTGCCGTAGTCGCCCAGCGACCAGCCGGTGCGCGCACTGAAGTCGCGCGACGCACCGTCACCCTGCGCGTACTGAGAATAGCCGGCGGTGATCTCGGTGCCCGGACCATCCTCAAGGATGATGTTGATGACGCCGGCGATGGCGTCCGAGCCGTACTGCGCCGACGCACCATCGCGCAGCACCTCGATGCGCTTGATCGCACTGGTGGGAATCTGTGCCAGGTCGGCGGCCTGCGCGCCACGGTTGCCGAGCAGCGCACTGCGATGGAAGCGGCGACCGTTGACCAGCACCAGGGTCTGGTCCGGCGACAGGCCACGCAGCGTCGCCGGGCGCACGAACACCTGGCCGTCCGCCATCGGCAGGCGCTGCACCACGAACGATGGCACCAGCTGCGCCAGCACGTCCTTCAGGTCGGTGGATTCAACGGACCTGATGTCTTCCTTGCTGAACACATCCACCGGCGCCAGCGTTTCGAACTGGGTGCGGTTGGACGCGCGCGTACCGGTGACCAGCAGCGCGTCGAGCTGGGTGGGCGCGGCGCGGCTGCCGCCGGCGGCATCGACCGCATCGGCCTCCGCTGCGATCGCGCCTCCTGCGCTGGCCATGGAAAGGGCAAGGAGGATGGAACGCGAAAGCTTCGAACGATGCACGGCAGGGCTCCGGGAGGACGCGGCAGGGCCAGCATCTGCGGGGGTAGCGCAGGCCTGGACAAGGCGCGCAGTCTCGGCGCGATCTGTGAAGGAGCCATGACGTCAGTGCGACAGCTTGATGCGGCACAGGCGCAAGAACTGCTAAACGCCGCGCCTGCCGATCCGCTACTGTGCCGGCATTGGATCCGGGGAACGGTAGGATGAGCGCGGCAGGCAAGGCGTTGTGGTACATCGAAACCCATGCGGACCAGCCCTTGGCGCTGGCCGACATTGCCGCTGCGGCCGGCCTGTCGCCGTTTCATCTGTCACGCCTGTTCCAGGCCCGCACCGGCACCTCGGTGGTGCGCTACCTGCGCGGGCGCCGCCTGACCGCTGCCGCGCAGCGGTTGGCCAACGGCGCCGGCGACATCCTGCAGGTGGCGCTGGGGGCCGGCTACACCACCCATGCCGCCTTTACCCGGGCCTTCAGCGAACAGTTCGGGCAGACACCGGAGCGGGTACGCGAACAGGGCACCGATGGGCTGGCGCTGGTGCAGGCGATCCGCCTGGACGAGGCCCCGTCAGCCTGCATTGAAGCTCCCCGGCTGCTCGATACGCCCGCGTTCCAGGTGGCAGGCGTCGGCATGCGGCATACCCGCGACAGCAGCGGCGCGATTCCGGGCCAATGGGCCCAGCTCAACCGCGAGTGGCCGACGCCGGCACCGGTCAGCTTCGGCGTGTGCTGCAACAGTGATGACGATGGTGGCTTCGACTACATTGCGGCACTGCCGGCAAGCACGGTGCCGAGCGTGCCTGCGCACTGGCGACGCGTGGACATCCCGGCGCGCCGCTACCTGGTGGCCTGGCACGGCGGACACATCTCGGCCATCCGCTCGACCTGGTTCTGGTTGCTGGATCATTATCTCCCTGCGTCCAACCTGAGCCTTGCCGATGCGCCGGACCTGGAGCGCTACGACGCCCGGTTCGACGAGCACAGCGGCCAGGGCGGCGTGGAAATCTGGCTGCCGGTCGAAGAACGTCCCCACTGACAAGGAGTTGAAGATGCGCATGACCGCTGCTGTGCTGGGAGGAATGCTGCTGGCGTTCGCGAGCGTCGGCGCCGCCCGCGAAAGCGGCGTCGCCGGCGAGCGCCACGGCACGACGACGCTGGCCAGCGCCGCCGTGCGCGACGCAGGGCACCGCGACGCGCTGCGCTACACGGTCTGGTATCCGGCACCGGCCGGCAGCCGCGAAACCGCGCTGACCATCGGTCCACCCGACGCGCCGCTGTTCGACGTCGGCCGGTCGGCCAAGGATGCGCCGGTCGCGGGTGATCGCCTGCCGACCCTGCTGCTCTCGCATGGCAACGGCGGCAGCGCGCGCATGATGGGCTGGCTGGGCACGGCGCTGGCGCGGGCCGGGTATCTGGTGATTGCGGTGGATCATCCAGGCAACAACGGCGTAGACACCCTGACCCTGCCCGGCAGCCTTCTGACCTGGTTGCGCGCCGATGACCTGCGTGCCGCACTGGCGGCCGTGCAGGCTGATCCGGTGCTGGGCCCGCATGTGGATCCTGAGCGCCTGGGGGTCGCCGGCTTCTCGGCCGGTGGCTACACCGCGCTGCTGGCAGCCGGTGCGCGACCGGACCTGCAGCGATTGCGGGACTTCTGCACCGCACATCCGGATGACGGCGTCTGCCGGCCCCAACAGGAGGCGGCAACGCACACGATGGAGGCGCGCGTTGCCGCTGCGGCGTCGCCCGCGCTGTCGCCCTGGATGTCCCACGCCAACGACGCACGCGCCATTCCCGGCGTGCGCGCGGTGTTCCTGCTGGCGCCGGCAATCGTGCAGGCCTTTGCGCCCGAGCAGCTCTCCTCGCTGAAACAGCCGGTGTCGATCGTGCTGGGCCAGGCGGACACGGTCGCGCCACCGCAGACCAATGGCGAGGCTGCGCGTGCGGTGATTGCGGGCGCTGTATTGCAGGTGCTGCCCGGTGTCGGCCATTACGATTTCCTCGCCGCATGCACCCCGACCGGACAGCACCGGCTGCAGGACCTGTGCAGCACGTCGGTGCCGAAGGCGCAGACCCACGCGCAGGCAGCGGACGCGGCAATACGGTTCTTCAACCATTCGCTGCGCTAGTGGCCGCCAGGCATGGCCCGGCGCTACAGTGGGTGCGTACACGGAGGATCGATCATGCGCCTGCTGCACCTCACTCTGCCGGTATCCGACGTCGCTTCCGTGGCTACATATTTCCACGATGTGCTGCAGCAGCGCGTGGTCGGCAACCATGTGCACATCGGCTGGAGCACGATCGAACTGCAGCCGGCGGGTGGTCACCCCGTCGGTGGCGTGCACCTGGCCTTCAACGTACCGGACAACCGCTTCGGCGAGGCGATGGCCTGGTTGCGCGAACGTACCCCGCTGCAACGTAATCCTGAGGGCCTGGATTACTTTGCGCTGGAGAGCAGCTGGCAGTCGCAGTCGGTGTACTTCACCGGTCCCGATGGCCTGATCCTCGAATTGATCGGCCGCCGCCGTCTGCCGGTCAGCACGCGCGCAGGCACCTTCCATGGCAGCGAGCTGACGTGCCTGAGCGAGGTCGGCCTGCCCAGCCACGGTGTCGATGCGGTGCGCGAACAGTCCAGCCAGCGCTTCGGCCTGCAACCGATCAGCCCGCCTTCGCCGCAGTTCGCGCCGATGGGCGACGACGAGGGCCTGCTGATCGTGGTTGCGGCGGATCGACGGTGGTTCCCCGAGCAGAAAGACCTGCCCAATGCGCAGGGCGTGCAGCTGCAGGTGGGTGATGTGAGCGGTAGCGGCGAACTGCGTGATGCCACGCTGGGCTGGCGGGTGTGGGCGGCCTGAGCCACCAGCTGCCCGAAGCGCCGCCGCCGCTGCGACCACCACCGGACCAGCCGCCGGAACTGCTCGAGGACGAGCTCGACGACGAGGTGCTGGACGAGGAACGGTAGCCTTGGGACGACCCTCGCGTCAGGGCAACGACCGAATCCCCTGTGCGCCAATCCGCTGGCAACAGGTTGCATGCGGATGACTCTTCCGAGGGCGGCAGCTGCTCGCCATCGATCAGCGCCACCAGCAGCTTGCTGCCGTCCAGCATGCCCTGGGCCAGGTCTCCCTCGCGCAGGCGCGGCACGCTGTGCATCCTGCGAAGCGGCATCCGTGGATGTCCTCCCCCATCAACGGAAAAAGCCGGCCGGATCGCTCCGGCCGGCCTCCTTTACCACACGCCTGTCAACACGCAGCGGTCAACGGCCCAGGGCCACTCGCTGCTGCTCGTCCTGCACGTGTTGCGGCGAAGGCTCGTGCTTGGCCAGCATTGCAGCGCTGGTTTCCTGCAGGTTCGGTGCCGTCTGGGTCATGTCCACCGAAGTACGGAAGCCGGGAACGGTGCCCATGACGAAGGCCTTGCCATCCTGCACGGTGACGCCCTGCAGCTTTTCCGGCGAATCGATGCCGGCGGCCTTGGCCTGGGCGGTCACATGCGCGCTCATCTCGTTGCAGATCATGCCCGGCAGGTGGCCACGGATCGCATTGTGCAGCGGCGTATCCGGATGCGCCTTGTCGCCCAGTTGCGGCCCCTTCGGCGCCGCCTCGGCATGGCTGCGGCCTTCGGCAAGCTTGGCCAGCGTCGCCGGACCCGCCACGCCATCGGCGGAGAGCCCGTGCTGCTTCTGGTAGGCGGTCAGAGCGTCCTTGGTATTGGCACCGAACTTGCCATCCTCGCTCAGCCGGTTGCCATGGCCGTCGCGCACGCCCAAGCGGTTGAGTTCCTTCTGCAGTGCAGTCACTTCCTCGCCCTTGGCGCCCTGGCGCAGCACACCGTTGTGGTCGGCCTCATGCGAATGGCCACCCTTGCCGGTTTCCTTCAGCTTGCCGTGGTCCCAGAAGTCCTGCGGGCTGAGCAGCTTGCCGTGCGGATCCTTTAACTGGTAATGCACGTGCTGGGCATACTGCCCCGCACCGCCCGGGCCACGCCCGCCCATGGTGCCGATCGGCTCGCCCGCCTTGATCGGCTGGCCTTCCTTCACCTGGGTCGACTGCAGGTGCAGGATCTCGTGCGAGTTGCCCTGTGCATCCCTGATCTTCACCGTGCCGTAGTCGCCACCGACGAACGTCACCGTTCCGGAGATCGGTGCGTGAACGGTCGGGTGCTGCAGATTACGGCCGTGCTGGCCGCCGACATAGTTGAAGTCGGTGCCACCGTGCGGCTTGTGCGCGCGGTGTTCGCCGAACTCACCGGTAACGTGCGGCTTGACTCCGTTCTGCGGGGGCAGCATCACCTGCATCGTCTGCTCGAAGGTGCGGGTCTGGCCTTCGGCATGCGCCGCTGCCGGCTTGGCCTGCGCGTGCGTGGCCGCAGCTACGGCGGGGGCCGCGTGGCTGCCCTGGGACTGGCCGTGGGTGAGTCCCAGGCGCTGCTCCACGAACCGCTCGTACTTGTCCACGTACGGCATCACCTTCTTTTCAGACAGGTTGAGGCCGCCGTAATCGCGGGTCGGGCCGTCGTGGTGGTACTTGTAGATGTACTCCTCACCCTGGCCGCGCTTGTGCGCCAGCGTGCGGTTGTCGATGTAATGGTCAACCAGTGCATCGGACTGTGCGCCGACGTCGAAGCGGTTGCGGTTGTTGAGGTGGTAGTGGTTGCCGGTCTTGTCGATGAACTGGCCCAGGCCCGAGGCCGAGGTGGTGCCAGCGGCGGCATCGGGGTTGAAGCCCGATTCAACGCGGGCGATGGCCAGTACGTGCGCCGTTTCGCGCGGGGTCAGGCCCTTCTCGCGCGCCGACTCGATGATCGTGTCGATCACCCGTGACTGTACTTCCGGGGTCGCATCGCCCCACCGGCGGGAATTGCCATGCAGGCGGCCGTCACTCTGATCGATCGGCTCCCGGTAGTGGCTCCACGGTTTGATGCGGTCACTGCTGTAGGCCGCCCCGCGGGGCTGGACCATGTCCTGGTAGATGTCTGCCATGTCTGTGCTATCCATTCTATGAAAAGGGGGATTTCCTTAAGGGGTACTGCTCCTGGTACTTCGGGTACTGCGGTACTGCGGTGCTGTGTTCACAGCGCGCGTGCGACGTCCTGCCGCTGCGCTCAGTCTTCGATGTAGTTCACCTCCGGGTGCTTGATGCCGAGCGAGTCGATCAACTTCTCGTACTCGTCGTTGTTGGGCTCCTGCTCCTCGCCTTCCGCGCCGCGCAGCGGCGGTGTGCTGTGGGTCAACTGGCGGCCACTGGCGTCGTACAGGTAGTACCACTCGCAGAAGCTGCAGCCGAACGGCAGTTCACCGTACTGCACGACGAAGTACGGCGTGCCGCTGCGGTCCTGCACGCAGGCCAGGCCAACGGCGGTATAGCCGTCCATCTCCTTGGGCGCAGCAATGGCCTGGCGTGCGCCGTCCTTTTCGATTTCCAGCGTGGTCAGCCGGGGAGCGTCCGTGTCTTGGGTGGGCTGGGCCGCCAGGTGCAGGCGGGTGCCTTGGCAATCGATATGCATGCCGGTCTCGTCGCGCGTAAGAGAGGTGGGAAGGTCCGCAACGGCAGCCGCAGGTGCGGCCGGCGCCGCTGCCGGGTCAGTGGATGCGGGGGTCGCCGCCGGTGCAGCCGCCTCAGGGCCGCTGCAGGCAGCAAGCATCAGGGCCAGCACGGGGGCAACGGGAGACAGACGCATGCGGTGCTCCTTGGGTGAATCACACGACCGCCCGCAGGCGGTCGCTCAGGGGTCAGATCGATTCGTCCTCACGCTTGACCAGCTGCCAGCACGGCTTCTGGGCAAAGGTGTAGACCTGCTGGTCGCTGGTATCGGGGGTGCGCATCTGCACCTGCACCTGGCCGTCGGGCAGGCGGGTGACCTGCATCTCGCGGCCCTGCCGCTGCAGCGTGGCCGGGTCCGGCATCACCGGCCATTCGACCTTGGCAAGCGGCACCTTCTCCTCCACCTTGCGTGGCTCCGGCTCGGCTTCGGCGTCGATGTGGCTGTCCAGCAGCGGATCGGCAGTGGACGTTTCCTGCAGCGCGATCTCGTTGCCGAAATGCTTGAGGAAGTCGTCGAAGACCGGATGGGGGCAGCCGGCGGAAGCGTCTGCCGGGGCCGCGGCAACCGGCGTGGCCGGCGCCGTGGCGGCGGCCGTGCTGGCCGGAGCCGGTGCGGCGGCGCCAGCGGGGGCCGCCTGGGGCGCAGGCTTGCAGCCCGACAGCGCGAGCCCCAGGGCAAGCGCAAGCAGGGCAACGGGGCGGAGCTGGTTCACGGGATCCTCCTGATTCCGGGTGGTCGCGCGCGGTTCCGGCGCGGTAGGCAGGCAAGGATAGCCATGCCTCCGTCAATTCAGTTTCAACATCCGCTGTCAGGAATATCCCGACATGCTGAATTGAGACTCATATCACACTAATGCTGAAATCAGCGTCACCGCGGCAGCCGGTAGACTACGCCGCACACGCTTCGACCCTGGCCCCATGCGCGGATTCCTGCTTGCCCTCTCCCTGTTGATGCCAATGCTGTGGCCTGGTGTTGTGGCCGCGCTGGAGGTCCGGGAAGGCGACCTGCTGTTCGTCACCGCCGGCCGCAGCGGCCTCAGCGCGGCCATCGACGATGCCACCGGCAAGCAGGGCGCACCCAGCTTCGATCACGTGGCCCTGGTCGCTGCAGCGCCAGACGGCTGGGAGGTACTGCATGCGGACGAGAAGGGATCGCGCCGGCAATCGCTGGTCGAGTTCCGCCAGGACGCCCAGGCCAAGCAGCGGCAGATCGTGGTCTATCGCCTGCGCGCACCGCAGCAGGCCGCCATCAAGGATGCGGTCGCGACCGCACGCACGATGCTGGGCAAACCGTACAACACGTCATACGTGTTGAACGAGGGCAGCTACTACTGCTCGGACTTCATCGAGCGCGCGTTCCGTGCGCACCACGTGTTCGCGCTGCAGCCGATGAACTTCCGCAACCCGCAGAGCGGTCAGATCGCCCAGCACTGGGTGGATCTGTACCGTGGCATGGGCATGGACGTGCCGCAGGACCAGCCCGGCACCAATCCCAATGACATGTCAGCGGCGCCGGTGCTGCAGCGCATCGGCGTGCTGGAATAAGCGAAGCCCCGCGCGCGGCGGGGCTTCGGGGGTTACCCAGGGTGGGTACCGAAGTCACTCTTCCTCGTCCTGCCCACCTTGCTGCTGATTGCGCTGGTTGCGCTGCTGCTGTTCCTGCTGCTGTTGCTGCTGCTGGTCGCGGCCACGGCCCTGCTGCTGATCCTGCTGGTTCTGCTGGCCCTGCTGCTTCTGGTTCGGGTTCTGGTTCTGCTGTGCCATGTCCGATCTCCAAAGCCACGCGCGGAATGCGGTGGACGGGGCCATCGTCTGCAGCGGTTGGTTAATCACGCGTGGGTGGGCGGCTACATTGGTGTGTACGCGCGTGAATGAACGCGCAGAAGCCCTTGCGGCACAAGCCACTGAAGGATTCATGCGGGTTCGGCATGTGCTCATGCCGTTATCCAAGCCGGGCGCATTCATGGCGCGTGTGGTCGGAAACCCGCGCTGAACGGGGCTGGTTTCACGACGCTCGCAGTGATGCCAGCCCGCAGTCAGGGCATCACCGGCGGCACATACGCCAGGGTCATGCCCAGCAGCCACAGCAGGCCCAGTACCAGCGGGATGTGCACCAGCAACTGGATGAAGGTGAAGCCCACGATGTCGCGTGCCTTCAGCCCCAGCACGCCCAGCAGCGGCAGCATCCAGAACGGGTTGATCAGGTTCGGCAGCGCTTCGGCCGCGTTGTAGACCTGCACCGCCCAGCCCAGGTGCGCCTTCAGCTCGTTTGCGGCCTGCATCACGTACGGCGCCTCGATGATCCACTTGCCGCCCCCGGACGGCACGAAGAAGCCCAGCACCGCCGAGTAGACGCCCATCACCAGCGCGAAGGTATCGGTGCTGGCCACGTGCACGAACAGGCTCGACAGCCGGTGCGCCAGCGTCTGCCCGTCGCCACCGGCGGCGTGGGTGAGGATCATCGCGATGCCGCCGTACAGCGGGAACTGGATCAGCACGCCGGTCGTACTCGGCACCGCCTTGGCCACTGCGTTGAGGAAGCTGCGCGGCCGCCAGTGCAGCAGCAGGCCCAGCGAAATGAACAGGAAGTTGTAGGTGTTGAGGTTGGCGATGGCGGTGACCACCGGCTTGTTGGCGAACTCGTTGAACAGCCAGCCGAACGCCAGGAGCGAGAGCAGCACGGTCAGCAACGGGCTGTACTCCAGCCATTCGCCCGGGCGCGTGCGTCGCTGCAGCGGTTCCGGCTCGGCCTGCGCGGCGCCGGGGAACTCCTCGGCAGTACGCGCACTGCCGGCCGCAGGCGCGGTCAGCCAGGCGATCAGCAGCGAGACCAGGATCAGCACCGCGGTCAGCGCGATCGACTGCCACAGGAAGATGGTTTCGGTGAACGGCAGCACGCCGGTGATCTCCACCAGCCCCGGCGGCATGCTGGCCGGATTGGCCTGCAGCTGCGCGGCCGAGGAACTCAGCCCCATGGCCCACACCGCGCCCAGGCCAAGATATGCCGACGCACCGGCCGCGCGGTAGTCCATGCGCAGTTCGGTACGACGGGCCAGCGCGCGCACCAGCAGGCCACCGAACACCAGCGAGAAACCCCAGCTGAGCAGCGAGGCCAGCATGCTGACCAGGCCCACGTACACCACCGCACCGCGACCGGTGCGCGGCACCCGGGCCAGGAAGTCGATGAAGCGCGCGACCACCGGCGCGGTGGCCACGGCGTAGCCACCGATGACCACGAAGGCCATCTGCATGGTGAAGGGAATCAGGCTCCAGAAGCCGTCACCGAAGGCGCTCGCGGTGGCCTGCGGGGTCGAGCCGAAGCCCATCGCGGCCAGCGCGACGATGACCACGCCCAGCACCGCGAACACATACGCATCGGGGAACCACTTTTCCGCCCACGCGGCCGAGCGCAGCGCTGCGCGCGCCATCCAGCCGTCCTGTACTGCTGCCGTCGAGGCCATCGCCTACCCTCCCAGGTTCGATGGATCGATTCTGGGCGGTGGGGTGCAGGCTGTCAGCCACCTATTGGTCGTAGGTGACACAGAACGGTAGTGCCGGCCGCTGGCCGGCAATTTCCTGATCGGGATGGTCGTGCAGCCGGCCAGCGGCCGGCTCTACCATGCCCTGGAATCGCGGTAGCTGGCGGAGGACGGTAGTGCCGGCCGCTGGCCGGCAACCTCGGGATCACGCACGGGTCCAGCCGGCCAGCGGCCGGCTCTACCAGGCCCGGGAATCGTCGTAGCTGGCGGAGGACGGTAGTGCCGGCCGCTGGCCG